>JAQUMP010000138.1 GCA_028718065.1 Chitinivibrionales bacterium
CACAACGGCGGCATGAATTCGGAACCAAGGCGCGAAAGCGGGAAAATCGTAAATAGAATCAGTACAATTACCCCGGCAATAACGGTTTTAGGCCGCTTAAGAACAAAACTTGCTATCGGATGATAAAACCTGATTAGAAATCTATTAAGGGGGTTGCGCTCTTCCGGCAGGATTTTTCCCCGGATAAAATAGCCCATTAAAATCGGCACGATGGTAATGGCAAGTATCGCGGCGGCGGCCATTGAATACGTTTTTGTAAAGGCGAGCGGCCGGAAGAGGCGGCCCTCCTGCTCTTCGAGCGAAAAAACCGGGATGAACGAGATGGTTATCACCAATAGCGACCAGAAGAGCGACGGCCCGACTTCGCGCGAGGCCTCGATCACCACGTCCCAGTGGCTTTTACGTTCGGGCGGCGCAAGCAGGTTATTATGTTCCAGATGTTTGTGCAGGTTTTCTATCATTATAATGGCCGCATCCACCATTGCTCCAATGGCAATGGCAATGCCGGAGAGCGACATGATATTGGCGTTGATGCCCTGCAGACGCATAACAATAAACGCCAGGAGGATCGCCGTGGGCAGTGTGAAAACGGCAACGAGCGCGCTGCGGGCATGCGCCAGAAATAGAATACAGACAAAGGCGACAATCAAGATTTCTTCCAGCAGTTTGTCACGCATATTATCAATTGCCCGCGTGATTAAATCGGACCGATCGTAGACCGGGACAATTTGCACGTCGGCCGGCAGGCCTTGACGCGCGATTTCAAGCTTTTTCTTGACGGCTTCGATCACCGTGAGCGCGTTTTCGCCGCTGCGGATGAGCACCACGCCGCCCGCCACTTCGCCCGTGCCGTTCAGTTCGGCCACGCCGCGCCGCATTTCGGGGCCGATGTTGACAGTTGCAACATCGCCCAGGAAAACGGGCGGGGCATTAGTCATGCCCATTTTAACCGGGATGTTTTTGATGTCGTCAATCGATTTTATATAGCCAAGGCCGCGCACCATGAATTCGGCCTCAGCCATCTCAATGACTTCGCCGCCCACGTCGGCATTGCTGTTCTTTAGGGCCATTTCCACTATATTGAGAGGAATGTTGTATGATTGCAGCTTAACCGGATCAACCGTAACCTGGTATTGCTTTACATAACCGCCGATACTGGCGACCTCGCTTACGCCTTCGATGCCGGTAAGTTGATATTTAAGATACCAGTCCTGAAGCGAACGCAGCTCGGCCAGCGACCGGTTTTGCGAGGTAAGCGCATATTCAAAAACCCAACCCACGCTGGTTGCGTCCGGTCCAAGGGTCGGGATTATTCCCGCGGGCAATTTTTTTTGGGCGTAATTAAGCAGTTCGAGCACGCGGCTGCGCGCCCAGTAAATATCGGTGCCGTCCTTAAAAATGATGTAGACAAGCGAATAGCCGAAAAAGGAATAACCCCGCACGACCTTTGCGCCCGGCACTGCCACCAATGAGGTTGTAAGCGGGTAAGTAATCTGGTCTTCTACAATGCGCGGGGATTGCCCTTTGTCTTCGGTGTACACGATCACCTGCACGTCGGAAAGATCGGGAATCGCATCGACCGGCGTGGTTACTAATGCTCTGATGCCAAGCCCTATGGCGAGGATGGTCAGGAAAATGACGATGATTTTATTTTTTATCGACCATGAAATAATTTTTTCGAGCATATAGACCTTTTTCTTACAATGTTTTTGGAAGGGGCTGACCGCCCAAAATCAATAATATGGAAAGGGCTCGCCGCCCTTTAGATCCGGTAAGGAAAATACTTGTTATAGCTAAAAGATTAAAAAACACTCTCATTTAAACTATCTTTCTTTTAACTATAACAAGCATTTTCCCAGCGGGGTTTTAGGGGCAGAGCCCCTACCATATTATTTTGCATTCATCTGTTGAATTGCTTTTTTGAGATTACTCTCCGAATCTATCAGAAACTGCGACGACAACACAATTTCCTCCCCCTCTTGCACACCTTGGATTATTTCGGTATAGCCTTCGGCGGTTTGACCAATCTTGACTTCACGCGGCTCAAAATAGCCGCCACCCCTGGCAACTACCACCAGCGTGCGGAGACCGGAGTGTATTACCGCTTGTTCGGGAACGGTTACGGTTTTTTTGTTCATAACGGAATGGATCGTAATTGTTGCGTTCATGCCGGGTTTTATCTTTAGGTCGGCAGTATTCGGCAATTCCAAACGTACTTTAAGCGTACGCGATTCCATATTCAGTTCCGGCGCAATATACGTTACCGTTCCATTAAAACTTTCGCCCGGATAATAATCGAGCTCAATCCGGGCATGCTGACCGATTTTGACAAGAGGCACATCCTGCTGGTAAATCGCCGCTTCCACCCAAACGCGCGTATAATCGATAATTTTGTAAAGCTGCATGCCGGGCTCTATGGTTTGCCCCTCCAGAATCATTTTGTCGGCGACCACACCGTTTACGGGCGAGACAATCGTGATTGTTTTTTCGGGCGCGCCGCGTTTTTCCAGCGCGGCGATTTGAGCCTCGGAGATGTCCCAATTAAGCAGACGTTGGCGGGCGCTTTGCAGCATTTGTCCCGAGTCGCTCGAAGCAATATTCTGAATGGTTTGAAGATACTCGCTTTGGGCGCTTACCAAATCCGGACTATACAAGTCGTAAAGTGGTTGGCCTTTTATGACACGCTGCCCGGTATAATTTACGGAGAGCTTTTGCACGTAACCCATGACTTTGGAAGGTATCATGGAAATCCGGCGCTCGTCGGGCATGACCGTGGCGCTGGTGCGAATGTCCCGTGTCAGCGTTCGCAGTGCCGCCGGTTCGGTTTGCACCCCGCTATTCTGAACCATGGCCGGATCGATCTTAACGGCGTTGCCGGTATTTTCGCCTTCGTAAACCGGCACCAGATCCATGCCGTCCGGAGCTTTGCCGGGTTTGGGTGAAGTGTAAGATGGGTTCATGGCATCACGGTAATAAAGAACTCGTTTTTTCACCTCCGGCTTTCCAGGCCCCTTTGCCGGTACTAATTTCATGCCGCAGATAGGACAATTCCCCGGCCTGTTCGACAAATAATTGGGGTGCATGGGACATTGGTAGACCGTATCTTGCGCCGTCATTGCGGGCGCGACATTTTTTTTGGAGCAGTCAATAAAGCCCGCGCTTCCTGCTATCAGAAAAGCGAGTGCACCGAAAATCAATAATAAACCATTTCTGGGTATATTTAGAATATTTCGCATTAGCGATTTCCCCTTTCAGAAACTTTGTCGATTTCGTCCAGGCTTATTCCAACGGCGCGTTCGAGCCGGCTCTGACTGTCAAGCAGGTTCATCACCGCCATGTGATAATCGAGTTTGGCCATAACAAGCATACGTTGAATATCTATGAGCATTAAAAAATCCTGTTTTCCGGTTTTGTAGGCAGCCATAGCACTCTCAAGGGCTTGTTGAGCCTGCGGAATGGAAGTCTCTTTACTGAGCTTGAGTCGTTCATTACCGCTCTCCACTTTTAGCAAGGCGTCATTGACCTCCGAAACGATCATGTTTTTCATATTATCAAGCTCCGCCTGCGCTTCTGCGGTTTTGGCTTCTGCTTGCGTTGTTCCCGAGGAATATTTTCCAAACGACCACGGTGCAATCGGCACGGTCGCCCCTATCATCAGCGCCCAATCGTCGGTAGTACGCGCCATTTGTTTATAGGTGCCGCGCAGCATGAAATCCGGCAGAAAGTCTTTACCGGCCGCGCATCTTTCCGCTTGCTGCATCCGGATGCCGGCCTGCATGGATTTAAGTTCCGGCCGGTTTTTTTTCGCAACCTGCATCAAGGAATCCGGATTATAGTCGTTAATCACAGGCTCAATTTCCGGAATAAATCCGATCTCGGTTGTTATGGGCCTGTTGCACAAAGCGTTGAGCATCCCTTCCATGGATTTGCGCTGTTGGCTGAGCACGAGGCTATCGTTTACCAGAACAGAGAGCTCGGTTTGCGCCCGCAGAACATCGGACTGTTTTCCCATGCCGGTTTCGTACTGCTTGCGGGCGACCGCAACAAATGAACGTACCAGTTCCCGGGTTTCGTGGTTTGTTTCCAAACGACGGTAAATAAGATAGAGCTCATAATATGTGCTCTTTACGTTTCGTACAATGTCCTGCTCCAGCGTCCGGCGATCGGCCTTGAGCATATCCGTGCGTTTTTGTTCCGCTCCCGCCATGGCGCCGAGCTTGCCGGGAAATGGGATCATTTGTTGAATGGAATAGTCGTACTCCATCTGGTCTTTAAAGGGGTTTGGAAACGATGCAACCGGCGCCTGGTAAAACTCCACGGCCACCTGCGGCGGATCGAGGCTTTTCCGGATATTGACCGATGAGAAAGAAGCCTGAACTTTTGCATCGGCGGCTTTGAGCCGGGGGTTGTTGCCTGCGGCCGCTATCAGCGCTTGTAATTTAGCGGTAAATATCTGGTTATCCGGCTGCGAAACCTGCGACGGCTGCGGCCGGGCGGACTGGAAAAATAAGATCACCAACAGCAAGGAAAATATGGGGCGGAATAGATGCATGGGGCGCCTTTCGGATGTATCGGTTCGATTAATATAAATATCCACTCTAAGAATTACGTACGATACGCTCATATCACTAAAAAAAAGCGTAGCTTATAAATCCTCAAGAGAGCCGTGAGAAACAAACGATAGCTTGGATTAAATGCGCAGAGGCGTGAGGACGGCAGGACCGTGATATGATTTAAGAAGAGGATATTCGACAGGTGCCGAAAAAATACCCGCAGGTTCAAAGACAGTATTGATTGACAGACAGACCAGGTTGTTCTGTTTGAGCGAGGGTTCATTCAGGAGAATATTAAACGCCGTTCCTTCGCCCAAAGGCTGGGGAATATTTTCCTTGCAGGAGCATTTAGAAACAGTAACTTTGCCTTGTTTTTGCACGTCAACCGAAGAATGCGCTGCTTTGTTACAGCAGCATTCCGACTTCCCGGCGCAACAATTCATGGAACACGCCATTGAGGTGCTCGCCCAGGAAAAAAGAAACAAAGTTTGAAAAACAAAGCTTTTCATGTTTTTATGCTCTTTTAATTACGCAAGCCTTTGCAATATATTGTACCATAGGAACGCTCATTAAATCATATAATCCGTGATGATGTTTTGTTTTGTAAGTTGCCCTATGATCGCATTCACCGCCTGCTCCAAAGTCGCGCATTCCGCCAGTGTCAACCTGTCGACGGCAGAGTTTTCGGCTTGGCCGCCAAGGCTGACATGCAGAAATTCGTTCGGCGCCGTTAAGCGGGCCAGCAGCTTTAAATCGTATTCGTCGGCGTCGCCGAGCGCGGTGATAAATATGGTCCCGGCATCGGTCAGAATGCGGGCCAGTTCTCCCAACCGCCGCACCTGTTCTTCACGCCGCTCCTGTTCGTCAAACACGTCGGCGTCCAAACCGTCAAGCAGACTCGACGGGCCCAAGAAATAAGCGGCCGTTTTGGAATCAAACAAACGGCGCTCAAGCTCTTTGGCGATAGCGGCGCAATTTGTTCCGCCGGTTATGACGATAAATTTGGCTTTATGGCCAAAGAGCCGCTGCCGGTCGGCTGGGGTAACGGAGCCGGTGTCCCAATGCGGCTCGCGCTTATGAATGCGGTCGTCCACAACGGAGCCTTGGTCGCTTAGGGCGGCAATAATTATCCCGCCGCCGGCGATATCGTAATTGTCAACAATCACAAAACAGCCCGTCGATTGGCAATTGTCAATCGGATCGAAAGCGACGGGCCGGGTTGTTTCCAGAATACATTCGGCGACATCGTGACGATCTATTTGGCGTCTGCCCATGATATTGCTTAAATCGGTCGCATCAATGCACGATACTATTTCAACGAGTCGCACGGATACGCGAGCGGTCGCGATCTTGAGCTTATACCTTTTGTCGCGCATCATGGGCGCTCGGCCCATCCAGAACAGATTGGCCCTAAAACGCGTGCCGACCAGCGGTAAGCGCTCCGCCGCGCGGCACATAATTTCGCCGCGCGGAAGATAGAGTTCGTCCTTGAGCCTGAATCCGGCCGCGTTGCCGTTTGCGATCGATTGACGCAATGGCGTATTGAACCCTTCGATGGAAGCAATCGATGATTTTTTCGCGGAGGGCATAAAAACGACCTCGTCGCCCACGGAGATTTCGCCGGTCTCCACCGTTCCCGCAACAATGCGACGGTCGTCCTTGGCCTCCGTAAATTTGTAAACGTCCTGCACCGGCATGCGGAACGGTTTGCGGGGGTCATCCTCGTGCTTTACAAATCGGTCGATATGCTCCAGCACGGTTTGTCCGGTGTACCAGGGCATAGTGCGGGAATGCGCGGCCAGATTATCGCCGCCCAAGGCGCTGAGCGGCACAAAGGCGACCGGCTTAACGCCCAGGTGTTCTAAAAACAGTGCATATTCGGCGCGGACCGCATCAAATGTTTTTTGACTAAAATCGACCAGGTCCATTTTGTTGACCAGCACGACAAGTTGACTAATGCCCAACATCGAGATCAGGTATCCGTGCCGCCGGGAGTTTTCCTGAATGCCCTCGTGCGCGTCGATAACCAGCAGCGCCGCCTCGGCCCGCGCCGCCCCGCTCACCATGTTTTTAAGGAATTCAACATGGCCGGGGGCGTCGATAATTATATAATCACGCGTTTGGGTTTTAAAAAAACAGCGGGCCGTATCGATGGTAATTCCCTGGGCCTGTTCATCCTTGAGGGCATCCATCAGAAAGGCATATTCGAAAGGACGGGCATTGCGCAGGCAAGTGGCCTTGACTTGCTCCAACTTGCCCTGCGGCAGCGATCCCGTGTCGGCCAGCAGACGCCCGATGACCGTGCTTTTGCCGTGGTCGACATGCCCGACAACCACGATGTTCATTTGTTGGCGTGGTTCCATAATTACATATACCCGTCTTTGCGCAGCGTTTCCAGGCCGCCGCCGTCTTCTTTGTCCTGGTCACGGCCGCTTCGTTCGGCAATGTCGGCGAACTTTCCACAGCGCAATTCCCGGATGATATCGTTGACATCGCGCGCATTCGAATTAACGGGTTTGGTGCACGGCCAGCACCCTAAGCTGCGATAGCGCTTGCCGTCGCCCAGGTTATAGTACAAAGAAACGGTAGGGATATTTTCGCGCCCGATATATTCCCAGATATTTAATTCCGTCCAGTCAAGCAGCGGATGGATACGCAGGTGCGTACCGGGCGCGAAATCGGTTTTGAACTGGTTCCACAGCTCCGGCGGCTGGTCGGCCACGTCCCATTCGTTTTCCCTGTCGCGGGGCGAAAAATAGCGCTCCTTGGAACGGCTGCCCTCTTCGTCGGCGCGCACGCCGGCAATGACCCCGGTATAGGGTTCTTTATCGGCATCGACCTCATAGGCGCCGGAGGCATGGTTCAGGCGATAGCGCGGCCAGTCGCCGGCCAGGGTATGCTTGAGCGCGTCGGTTTTAAGGTTCTTGCAGCATGTAAGGCGATCGACGGCGCCGTCCTGAAACGTTTTCTTCTGGTTCAGCGCTTCGGCGTTTTCTCCATAGACCATGTTCAAATGCCACTCCCGCGCCAAATTATCGCGATAGGCGATCATTTCGGGGATTTTAAAATGCGTGTCGATATGGACAAGCGGGAACGGCACGTGTCCGAAAAAGGCCTTGCGCGCCAGCCACAACAGCACGGTGCTGTCCTTGCCGATCGACCAGAGCATGCATAAATTTTTAAATTCCCGATACGCTTCCCTAAGTATGTAAACGCTTTTGGATTCGAGTTTTTCTAAATTATCCATAATTATTTTAAAAGAATTAAGATTAAGATATGGTAGGGGCTGCCGTCCCTAAGACCCCGTAATGAAAATGCGAATTATAGCCAAACCATTAAACACAGCTTCTTTCTTTTAAATACAATAAGCATTTTCTTTACGGGATATAAAGGGCGGAGCCCTT
>JAQUMP010000139.1 GCA_028718065.1 Chitinivibrionales bacterium
AAGGCGGCAAACAATACAGGCGGCATCCCACATCAGACATTGTCTTTAAGGAATTTATTGTTCCGGAATGGCCGCGTATAATCGCGATTGCCGAAACTATCCAAAGGGCTTGTCCGTTTTATTGTCTTCTGGGAATGGATATAACGTTGTTGGAAAATGGGGAACCGGTGCTCATAGAGGTAAATGCGAATACCGATCTGGTTTTTCAGGAACAGACCTCGGGGCCATTGTTGAAAGACGAACGAATTGTAAAGGCATTTGGTGAAGATGATTTGCTAGTAAATAAATACCAAAAAATGTTTTATTCGGCGCTTGCTTGAAATGTTTTTCCCGAGAGACTTGCAAAGATGTGTAAATAGGGAAATATAATGGAACTAAGTATTTTGACAAAACGATTTGTTTCGGCACTTTTGGTTAGTACTAAAATCATTGCAAATAAATTCAATTTGCTTAAGGCCAATTCCTCCGGCATTCTCATATACCATAGGGTTGCTATATTAGACTCGGATATCGGATTCATTCAGCCCGGACTGTACGTTACTCCAGATACTTTTAAAATGCACATCGAAGTCTTGAAATCAATAGTGAATATAGTCCCCTTGAATCTAGTCCCCACTTTGACAGCTTCTGGAAATGCAAACCATTTTGAGAAGCCGTTGGTGGCATTGACATTTGATGATGGATGGGCAGATATTTTTTCAAACGCCTATCCTGTTTTAAAATCCCTTAATATCCCTGCTACGGTTTTTTTGCCGACTAATTTTATCGGCACCGACCGCTGGTTTTGGACGGACAGGTTTGCCTATTTGTGGGAACAAAAAGGGGACAAGAGCCGGGTAAGTTTAAATCCGGTTATAAAAAAGCTAAAAGCGCTAAAAGGCCCCTTTATAACCCAGATCGAAAACGGGGTAGCTTTGCTTAAGGATTTTCCTCTCATGGAAATCGATAAAATACTCTTGGAATTAGAGGCCGTGTATGATGTTCCCTCGCAAATACCGGGAAGAGCTTTTTTAAATTGGCAGGAAGTAAAAGAAATGCATGAATCAGGTTTGATTTCCTTTGGATCGCATACGGCGGAACATTCTATCCTCACAACTCTTAATGAAGATGAGATAAAAAAAGAACTTAAGCTTTCAAGACAGCGGTTAATTGATGAAGGCGTTGTTGATGGAAGCAATATTCCATTTTGTTACCCCAACGGAAATTATACTGCAACCATAGCACAAATGGCCAAAGAGACAGGTTACACGATGGCGGTAACTACAAAAAAAGGCTGGAACGACTTTGGTGCAGATCCTTTTACCTTAAAAAGAATCGGAATGCATCAGGATATGACTTCAACAAAGTCAATGTTTTTAGCTCGGATTGCAGGTATATTATAATCCCTGTCAAGCTTTTTCTATTTCATAAGGACAAGAGGTAATGCAGATCAAGCCTACAATAGCTGTTGTCTTTGGTACAAGACCGGAAGCGGTAAAAATGGTTCCGGTCATTAAAGCGCTGAAAAAAATTAAATCAGTAAATACCGTTTCCATTTCCACCGGTCAGCATCGCGAAATGCTTAAACCAATTTTAAACCGGTTTAAAATAGCTGTTGATTATGAAATGGACCTCATGGAACCGAATCAAACATTATATAGGCTGAGCAGCAAAGCCATAAGTGCATTTGAGGATGTTCTATTAAAAAGTAAACCATCGCTCCTACTGGTTCAGGGCGACACGACCACGGCTTTTTTAGGAGCTTTGTGCGCTTATTATGGAAAAATTCCGGTAGGTCACGTGGAAGCGGGTTTACGGACCGACAATAAATATTTCCCGTTTCCGGAAGAAATCAACCGAAGGCTAATAACCGCAGTAGCTGATCTTAATTTTGCCCCAACCGAAGGCAACAAACGGAATTTGATACGGGAAGGGAATAAGCCTGAGACCATTTACGTTACGGGAAATACGGGAATCGATACTCTGGTTCTTGCTTCCCGATTTAAAGCGCCACCTGTTTTCCCGGGGATTAATTTAAAAAACAAGCGTATAGTGCTGGTTACGATTCACCGGCGAGAGAGTTTCGGCGATGTGATGGAAGGAATTTTTCATGGATTGCGCGATATTGCCGAACGATATAAAGACGTAGAGCTTGTTTACCCTGTCCATCTAAATCCCAATGTTCGCAAACCTGCGTACGCCATTCTCGGCAAAGTCCGGAATATTCATCTTGTGGAACCAATGGAATATTTTGATTTTGTAAATGCCATGAAAAACGCCTACCTTATCCTTACCGATTCAGGCGGCATCCAGGAAGAAGCGCCCACGCTGGGCGTGCCGGTGCTCGTGGCACGAAACGAAACCGAACGGCCGGAAGCGGTGAAGGCAGGTACTGTAAGGTTGGTAGGCACATCACGGAAAAAAATCGTAACGGAAGCCTGCAAGATTCTTGACCATAAGAAAGAACGCCTAAAACTCACACAAGCCGCCAACCCCTATGGCGACGGCAGGGCAGCGCCGAGAATAGCAAAACAGTGTTTAAGATTTATAAATTGCATGCGATCAGAAAAGACTGCTTAAGTCCCTCGGTAATTTCATGCGGCGGCTAGGATTTCGTCATGGATAAAATGCAGATGAATTCTGGTACTTATCCCTTCTTCAAAAAATCCGCCGGCGTAACGATCGCAAAGGGATACTTGCCGCTGAGCTCCAGCAAATGAATATCGCCGCTTATTAAATATCGCACGCCACCGTCTACGGCAGCCTGCAAAAAAGGGCTGTCGCTTTCGTCTTTGGGCGGGTGGGGGATTTTTTTAGAAGAGGTCGGGACAACGGAGAAATAGGGGAAAATTTCTTCGTCGAAAAGCGCGGCGATTTCTTCTTCCGTCAGTGAAAATTTTTTATACGAAAGTACCTTGGCATACTCCAAAAGCATCGCCTTGTTTGCGACAGGGACTATGCTGCCGGTTTTCCATTGCTTGTGAATGGGCGAAAGGGCGGCTTTAAACAGCAGGGCCGAAATAACGATATTCGTATCGAGGACGACCCTCATTTTGCCTTTCTAACACTTTTCACGGCTTCGGCAACCATTTCTTCGGAGAGGCCAAGGTCCCGGATTTTTTCGCGCACGCGTTCAAGCGCATCGCCGTGAACGACCATGCGCGCCGGGCGAAGCACGACCTCATTGTTGCGCTCCGCAATTTCAAAATAGCGCATGCCCGGAAAATGTTTGACGATCGACCGAGGAAGCGTCAATTGGTTTTTGGAACTAAGTTTTACGAATTGTGTCGCCATTATGAACTCCTTCCGTATCAGATAAATATATCAAAATATTTTACTTTCTGCAAGTAAAATTTTTTTGTTTTCCACCGGCGAATACGAGACAATCCCAACATTGTAAAACAAAATCATTAAGTGTCGGAAAGACTTACACTGCTTTGGTTGAATTTAAAAGAAACAAACCGAAAATATGCTTGAATCATGAAAATTTGCCAGGCCGGGTAGTTGGCGCTCTATTTGCTTGATTTTATCTGGTCGGACTTTTTAAAATAGAAAGCGGGCTAAATCTATGAAGGTCAATCATTTTTATCATGTTCTAATCGGAATCTGTTTCCTGGCCATTGCGGCCGGCGCCGACCAAATTAAAATTATAGGCGTGGGCGCGGGTACAATCGAAAACGTGTCGATTGTCGGCAGTGTACTACCGCTGGGCGGTCCGAACTACTCCGGGGGCGTTTATACCGGTCTCTACGATGCCGTGGATTTGACCACCGGTAAAGCCTGGCAGACATTCTGTATTGATCCTATCGGCGACATCAGCATTGGCGCGCAATGGAATACCAACCTTCTCACCGGCAGCCAGTTGGAAACCGGAACAATGGGCGTTTTGTCGACCCCGTCCTATGGGACTTCGGCGGCCGTGACTCAAGAGAAGTACGAAATGATCGGTTATCTGGCCCAAAAATATTATTACACCCCCGGCGCTCTGAATGCCTCCGGCCTTAGCGATCTGAGCCTGGCCTTCTGGGAAATCGCGCGGGATTATAACGGCAACGCGCTTTCTCTGGACTTGACTTCCGGTAATTTTAAAGTCAACAGCGGCGATATTTCCGTTGCGCAGGGCTTTATTAATGACGCGGCCCAAAATCACGGCAACTCGGTAAGCATGTGGGTCTTTTCTCCTACGGAAAGGCCCTCGCAGGAATTTATCGCTCTTAAGGCGGTTCCGGAACCGGGCTGCCTTGGCATGATTCTGGTTGGAATTTCAAGCCTGGTCGGCTTGGGTCTTGCCCGCAGAAAAAAGTAATTTTTTTTAGTCCGTTTCGGTCTCAATAAAAAAGCCGGTTTCATCGACCGGCTTTTTTATTGCCGCGCCCCGATTGCTTATACGGAACCCGAATATTACAATAGGTTAAGACGCATGACTTCAAACAGGCGCAAATAAGAAAAACCCGCTATGAAAAAAATTATCTTAGTCGCCGGGGCGCGGCCCAATTTCATGAAAATAGCGCCGATTTTAAGGGTGCTGCGAAAGGGGCAAAAGTTTGAGGGTATTGTGGTCCATACCGGACAGCATTACGATCAAAGCATGGCGGGGGCTTTTTTTGAATCGCTGGGGATCGGCGCGCCGGATTTTAATCTGGAGGTGGGTTCGGCAAGCCATGCCGTCCAGACGGCCAGAATCATGATTGCTTTTGAAGAAGTGTGTTTAAAAGTTCTTCCCGATGCCGTCCTGGTTGTCGGCGACGTAAATTCCACCATCGCCGCCGGCCTCGTGGCTAAAAAGCTTAATATTCCGCTTTGGCATGTTGAGGCGGGCCTTCGATCGGGCGACCGCCGTATGCCCGAGGAGATCAACCGCATCGCAACCGACGCCATAGCCGACCTGTTCTTTACATCGGAACAAGCAGGCTCGGCAAATCTTCTTGCGGAAGGGCGCGACCCTTTAAAGGTCCATTTTGTCGGTAATGTCATGATCGATACTCTTTTTTATCAATTATCAAAAGCGGACCGCACGGTCCCTTCGGTCTGGCGCGAATCGATTGCGGACAGGCTTCCGCCAAAATATGCCTGCATGACCCTGCACCGGCCGTCCAATGTTGACAACAGGGAATTGTTGGCCGGGATGCTCCAGGCTGCCGTGCGTCTTTCCGCAAAGGCCCCGATTATATTTCCCTGTCATCCGCGCACCGCAAAAAACATCCGGGAATTCGCCTTGACCTCCTTATTTGCCGATTGGCCGGCCGGCGGCGCAACGGTAAACAGCGGTTTGTTTATGACCGGTCCGCTCGGGTATGATGATTTTCTTTATTTGCTGACAAACGCCTCCCTGGTTATTACCGATAGCGGTGGATTACAGGAAGAGACCACGGCGCTTAAAATTCCCTGCATTACCGCTCGCGACAGCACGGAACGACCCGTAACCGTTGAGGTGGGCTCGAATATTATCGCGGGGCCGGACCCGCAAAAAATATTTGAATTGGGGGAGCGGGCGCTTGAGGGACAATGGAAGGAATGCTCGGTGCCGGAAAAATGGGATGGAAAAGCAAGCGAGCGGATTGTTGAAATAGTAAATGCGACCCTCTAAGCGCTTTAAAGGCATAAACTATTTTTAGTTGTTACCGACCGCTTTTTTAAACAGCTTGGCTGAGTTTATTTCCTATGGCCAATATTTTTTTTATTTCCCTATTGCTTGTTTTCTTTGCTTATTTCGGCTACCCGCTCACAATGGCCGTTATCGGCAAATTTATCGCGTTTAAGCCCAAGCGATCCTATTTTTTCCCGCAGGTTACGCTTATAATTACCGCCTATAACGAAGAAAAACGAATACGAAAAAAGCTCGAAAACACCATTTTGTTGGATTATCCCAAAGAAAAGCTCCAGGTGATTGTGGCCTCGGACGGTTCCGCGGACAAAACCAATGAGATCGTGCGGGATTTTGCGGACCGGGGCATCGAACTCCTGGAAGTAACCGAGCGCAAGGGCAAAGAAAACGCCCAGATGCGGGCAATCGGAGTCGCACGGGGAGAAATCATCGTTTTTTCCGATGTCGCCACGCTCCTCGACCCTTTTGGAGTGCGGGAGATCGTCTCTAATTTCGCCGATCCGGCCATCGGCTGCGTAAGCAGCGAGGATAAAATTGTAAACGAGCCCGGTAGCGGTGGCGGCGGCGAAGGTTTTTATGTTAAGTATGAGATGTGGCTGCGGGGCTTGGAATCAAAGGTAAATTCCGTGGTGGGGTTGAGCGGTTCTTTTTTCGCGGCGCGCAAGATTGTCTGCGATGATTTTTCGCCCCGCATGCAAAGTGATTTCAGGACGCTGCTCAGCAGCATGCGCAAGGGAATGCGCGGCATAAGCGACCCCAAGGCCATCGGCTATTATAAAGACATTCAGGACGCTTCGCGCGAGTTCGACCGCAAGGTACGGACCGTGATTCGGGGATTAACGGTTTTTTTTAATAATCTTGAGTTCTTGAATGTATTTGAGTTCGGTATATTTTCTTACCAGTATATTTGCCATAAATTACTGCGATGGCTGGCGCCGTTTTTTCTGCTGATTGCCCTGGTAATAAACGCCTTACTTGCAATGCGGGGGGGCGCTTTTTTAATTCTTTTTATCTTGCAGGCCGCCTTTTATGGCGCGGCGTTAATCGGGTCCGGCGGCCGGCAATCCTCAAATATCTTTATTAAAATCCCAAGGTTTTTTGTTGTAGTCAACACCTCCATTTTGGTGGCGTGGATAAAATATCTTGGCGGTGAAAGATTGACTATGTGGAAGCCTTCGGAGCGGTGAGCCGCCGCGTCGTTCTTCTTAACCCGGGATGTCTTTTAAAAGCGCAAAAAAAAGACCCGCCTTTTATAAAAGCGGGTCTTTTTTTAAAAGCAGATTTATATGCTTACTTGCGTTTACGCTTAAAGCTAAAGCCGACCAAAGAAAGAAGGCTTAAGCCAATCAAGGAAAGGGTTGCGGGTTCAGGTACCGCAGTTACGATTCGTTCGGATATAAAACCACCGATATTATCGATATTGCCTTCGTCGTTCCAGACCCAGCCATCATTAAGATATGACCAGGTTCCAATATATCTGCCGTCGCCGCTCGGCTCAACTAAATCGCCCGGTCTCTCTTCTTTACGCCAGTTAGTGTAGTCCCAAGCTTCGCCGGTTACCCAATGCCACCCTGTTAAATAAGGAGCCGGAACGTTAGCATCTTGATAAGCGCCGATCCAGTATTCACCACCGCAAGGATTTGTAAGATTGGCGCCATTCATAAGAGCATTTATTTGATTTTGTTCGGCCTGGCTTGTGATGGAAGCTAATGTCCAGCCGGGATAATTACCGGTTACGTAAGTTTCGGCGGTAATCCATTGTTTGTCCAGACCCGTGATGGCCGGAAAATACTCGAAAACATCGTAATAATGAGTGGTGCTGCCATCTACCCATGTGCTTTGGGCAACCAGCTCAGGCTTAACGATAGCACAAGCACTTGCAACTATTACAAAAGAAACGACGGCTAATCCTGCAACAACTTTCCTAACCATACCGCAAACTCCTTTACTAAAAAATTAATAAAATTTACAACTTGAATAAAAGCTAAATATATGCCAGAAAAGAAACCTTTAAATTAAGATGTAATCGGCAAATATTTTTAAAGATATGTAAAAACAAACCAAAATACGTCGGAAAAACTTACACTTTTCTTAGGGTTATTCTATTGCTTGCATATACGTTCCAGCATTTTAAGAATACTTCTTAAATCATCATCCGTGACATACCCATGCACCGGCAAGGTCACCAGAGTCCGGGCGCAGAGGCGGGCGTTGGGACAGCGGTCACCGGCACATTCCTTAAGTTGCGGCAGTTCGTCGAGCGCTTGAGGGTAAGTAATGGCGATTCCAAGGTTATTGATATAATTCCCTTTAAGAACTTGATGAACAAGCCCCTCATTTTTGAGGCGGATGGGAAATCGGAGA
>JAQUMP010000140.1 GCA_028718065.1 Chitinivibrionales bacterium
ATAAAAGCCACCATTAAAAAAGTCCTCGGACCCATCTCCGTTTTCACAGGCCGTGCGGCAGTTGTCCACATAAACGTGATCGTTGTTTTCAAGATATTCGCTGGTTAATGTAAACATCTATCATTTCAGCGGGCAGTTCAAAAAACATGCCGGTTTAAGTCCGCGGAATTATCGCCTGGGCCATGCGATTTTATCCACGCCGACATTTTAAAATCCACAAATCAACATTGTGCACTACGGTCGGGGGAATAACCACGGGAGCTTTCTTGCTTTTCATAGTCTGAACAGCTATTTTAGTCAAGAGAACGGCCCAATTGATTTAGGCTTTCTGGAATAAATTTGGCATTCTCGCAAGGGGGGATTATGGGCGTTGCGACAATCGGAGCCATACTTGACAAAGTTCAAAACCTCGAAAAACGCCAGATCGACTTCTACGCCGATCTGCGGGACCGTACCACCAACGACGGCGTCAAGCTCCTTACGTATTATCTCGCCCGTCACAAGCAGCATTTCCCGTCGGTAATGTCCTGTTTTAACGCCGAGCAGATCGAGCGCATCAGGAACACCCCGTTTCTGGAAGAAGACGAGCTCGGAAACATGGAGCAATTCTTCCAGGATGAGTCCCTTCCGTCCGATGCCAAAGCGGACGCCCTGCTGGACCGCGCCATCGCTTTCGTGCAGGTCCTCGTCACTTGTTTCCAGCACATGGCCGATCAGCCGGTCGGGGAAACCTCCACGCAGTTGTTTAAATCACTTTACGACCTCGAAGTCCGGGACATTGTGACGCTTAAAAAAATGAAAGCGATGAATTACTTTTAAGGACAGGTATTTGTACCCAACAGTGGTTAATGGCGTAGTATGTCCAAATCCGTAAAGAACAAACCTGCGAAACGTCAAGAAGCGATAAGCCAGCAGCCGGGGCATATACCAATATGGCACGCCTTGAACCGGGATTGGATTCTGGGTTTGTTACTGTGCGTTGTCGCGGTTGCCGTCTACCTTCCGTCAATAAACGGCAAGCAGATTTGGGACGACGATCAGTACATTACCAAACCGGAGCTGCGCTCCTTAGACGGCCTGGGGCGCATCTGGACGCAACTGGCGGCTACGCGGCAATTCTATCCCTTAGTGTATACCGTTTTCTGGCTGGAACATCGGCTCTGGGGCGACGCGACCATTGGATATCATATTGTCAATTTGTTGTTGCACCTGCTCGGCGCCTTGCTGCTGGTGCGGCTGTTGCGACGCCTTCAAATAAAGGGCGCCTGGCTGATCGCGGCGGTCTTTGCAATACATCCGATACAGGTGGAATCGGTGGCCTGGATTGCGGAACTCAAAAACACCCTGTCGGGCGTTTTTTATTTTGCCGCGGCGCTCGCGTATGTCAAATTCGACCATGAAAGGAAATGGCCGGCGTATGCATTGGCCCTTGTTCTTTTTATCCTTGGACTTATCACGAAATCCGTGATTGCGACATTGCCGGTTTCATTGCTGGTAATTATCTGGTGGCAGCGGGGAAAAATAGCGCTAAAGCAAGATATCCTGCCTATCCTGCCGTTTTTTATGGCCGGTATCGCACTCGGGTTATTTACCGTCTGGATAGAACACACCTTTATCGGCGCGCAGGGCAGTGAATACGACTTTACCCTTATCGAGCGCTGCCTCATCGCCGGTCGCGTGGTGTGGTTTTACCTCGGAAAACTGCTCTGGCCGGCGGACCTGATTTTTATGTATGGGCGCTGGAACGTGAGCCAGGCCGTTTGGTGGCAGTATCTTTTTCCCGCGGCGACAATGCTGTTGGGCGCATTGCTGTGGGTCATCCGGCGCCGTAGTCGCGCGCCGCTGGCGGCGTTCCTTTACTTTACGGCAACTCTGTTTCCGGTAATGGGGTTTGTAAACGTTTATCCGTTTCGGTTTTCCTTTGTGGCGGACCATTTTCAGTATCTCGCCTGCCTTGGTCCGATCGTGCTGGCCGTTGGCGGCGGGCGCAAAGCGCTCGCCTTATTGCCCGCAAAGCGGCAACGGCTCATGCAAACGGCAGTGACCGGCATTCTGTTGGCGGCGCTTTGTTTACTAACGCTTCGCCAAAGCGCAATGTATGCCAATGCCGAAGAGCTTTACACAACCGTAATCCGCAAAAACCCCGGAAGCTGGATGGCGCACAACAACCTCGGCGTGCTGCTGTCAAAGAGCGGTCGCACGGACGAGGCCATGACCCAATTCTGGAAGGCGCTGGAAATTAAAGGCAACTTCGATGAGGCCCATTACAATCTGGGAATGGCGCTTTTGCAAACGGGCCATGCGGACGAAGCCATGGCCCAGTTCCGCCGGGCGTTGGTTATAAACCCCGATTATGCCGAGGCAAACATAAACCTCGGCAATGCCTTAATGCAAAGCGGCCGCGTGGAGGAGGCCATGGCCCATTTTCGCCGCGCCCTGGAGACCGACCCCACTCACGGCGATGCGCATTATAATCTCGGTAATGCCCTGCTGAGATCCGGCCGGCCGGAGGAAGCCATGGCCGAATACCAAAAAGCAATCACGATCAACCCGCGCGACGACCGGGCCCACACCAACCTCGGTCTGGCTTTGTTGCAGAAGGGCCAGACGGACCAGGCCATAAGCCAATTTCGCACGGCCCTGGAAATAAACCCCGGCAAAGCCGGCGCGCTTAAGAATCTGGCCATTGCCTTGGCGCAAAAAGGGCAGTTGACAGATGCTATTTCGCTGCTGCAAAGGGCCCGCGCGCAAGCCGAGTCCGCCGGCGACATTGCCCAGGAGAGGGAAATCGCGGGAACCATGGAAAAGCTTTCGCCGGCGGGTGCTTTACCAAAGGGAAAATAGGCGAGCGGCTAATTCTTTTTATTAAAATACTTTACACCGGGGACATGCTTAAAATGCTCGTCCTGGGTATATAAAACGGCATTATACGAGCGGGCCGTGGCAAGAATAATGCTGTCGGCGAGTGCGAGCTTAAGGTCAAAACCAATGCGCGCGGCATTGAGGGCCAAGGGCTCATCCAGGACAATGACTTTTCCAAGCTGCATTTGCGTTATAGCCTGAAGCGCCGTATTTTCGTCGGTTTCTATCAGGAGCTTTTTAAAAACTTCGTACATTGAAATAGACGGGACGATCAGGTTTTGCACGTCTTCGATTATCGGGGAAAAAATGTGGGCGTTGGGTGATCCTGTGAAATATTCCAGCCAACCGGAGGAATCGACGAGGTTCAAAACCGGTCCTTTTCCGAGCGGATGGTTGTATCGAATTTCTTTTTGATAAATCCGCGCATTGATTTCATCGGGCGAATGGGCACGAATTCAATCCGGTTTTGATAGGGGACAACGTGGACCTTGGTCCCGGCTTTCAGGTCAAGCCGTTCGCGGACTTCTTTGGGAATGGCAATCTGGAATTTGGGAGAAACGGTGGCGGTGAGCATTTGATCGATCCTTCTTTAGTAAAAGTATACTTTAATCGATATGGTTTGGCAAGTAAAATGTCGAGGTGGCCGAGGGGGCTTTAAATCGTAAACCCATTCGTGCCAATATAAACGCCGTCCCCGATTGTAGAGAGGTAATTCAAGGACCGGTGAGAGAAAAAGTATAATCACCATAAAAATCGGATGAATAGGCCGCCGAGGCATAATAGGTGCCGGTTTTGATGACCGTAAAATTATTGGACGTTAATAAATTAATCAAAGGCATGGTCGAATATTCACGATAAATATGAATCACCGGGTGCGGTGCACCGGCAACGTGAAAAAGGAAATACTGGCCGCTGTTGGCGGTAAATTTGAACCAATCCGTGTCGTTAAAAGTAAGCGTGTGCTTCTGAGGTACGCCGCCAACAATCGTGCGGGCAAGTGCACGGGAATTATCGGGTTCGTACAGGTCTGTGCCGATACCCGCAATGCTGAATAAATCGGAAAATACGAAAAGCGAAGAATTGAAATTGCTTGAGATTTTAATGCGATAATTGGAGCCCGAGACCATAACCCTTGGCAAAACCCAGGAATAACACGTGTCGGATTCTATATTGTCAATGAGCAAAAGCGAATCATCGCCCCTATATAGCTTGATTGCCGTATACGAACCGACATTGCCTGAATCGGTCCAACGTATGGTATAACCGTTGTTGCTTGCCCACGCAGTCGATGAATCGGGCCAGATAACACGGTAAGAACCATAATATTGAGATGTAATTTTAAAATATCCGCTATATGCAGCAATTCTGGGATGCCTGATACTTACAATTTTTATTCGGTACCTATCGCCCGACCCGGCTGGTGCACCGACTTTCCAGGAATACGCCCCTCCGCCGGAGTCCGAATTGTTCACCAGTGGCGTAATGGTCTGTGCAAAAACAGTATCATCATAAAGTTGGAGTCTAACATAGGGGTCTGCATTTCCAAGGCTATTCCAATGGATCATGAAAGCAGAGCCGCCCTGAAGCGTGGTATCACCCGAAGATGTTGTGATTGCAAAAGCCCCCAGATCATTCCAAAAGATCCGGAAAAACGGACCGAAATCATTCTGGGTCGTATCGCTATTGTTAACGATCCGGATACGATAATCATCCCCCGTTTTTGGAAGGGATGCGTATACATGCCAGTAATACGGGTAGCCGCTGGTCAATGAGTCCGTTAACCTCTGAGCAAGCGTATCGCCTTTGTAAAGATACACCGCCGCATCCTTTCCCAAGACCGCATTGCTTGCATTATACCAGATCTCAAGCGAAGTGTCGACGCTGATGACCTGATTATAATAAGGATTTCCGACATTAAAAAAACCGTTGGCGCTTGCGCCGGTAATGTACGTAATGTGAGTGGGGATGGGCGTGTCCTTAGTACATGACACGTATGCCAGCAGGGCAATTTCGATTAATGCGATATATAAAATATGGTTCCCTGAAAGCATGAACGGTCCTGCCGATCAATGATAAAATAGTACTTCTAATTAATTCCCTGGGAAACGCGCGACCGGAGTTGTGCGTCTCGGCCGAGAGGCGGCTATTTTTTAAAGTTCCCGAAAAACCATGCCAGCCTAACGATCGGCAACGGCATGTAATTGTGGTCCCTCATATATGCGGCAAACGCCAGATCCATGGAGAATCTTCCCCATAAAAAACGTGAGCCCATGCCGAAAACATAGGAACGTAAATAGTCGCTATCAGGAACAATACCATAGGTATCGGAGTATTCAAGAAAAAGCTTTATGGTGCGAAATGGCTGGTAGTCCAGGCAGGCCATAAAGCCGATATCGCGGTAATAAAAGCCGTTAAAATAGTAATACCAGGTCCCGTCGGTATAGTCAAGGCTACGGCGGTACCGTTTCTGAATGGTATATAAAAAACCGGCATGAAAAGAACCATTAAAAAAGAATTTTGTAGAAACTAAAACTTTTCCGTTGACCGCATACAAAGGTGTGCTTCCCTGATCACCCCAGCTTTCCGGATGGGTAAACTGGCCGGAAAGAGCGACGGCAAAATCCTTTTTAGAATTTATATACAATTGCTGCTTAATCCCGAAAGAGTATTCCTGGTTGACTTGAACCGCTGGAACGCAATCGAACCACAGGTACGTTGTGGGAGTCACTGTTGCATCCAGGGTGAGATATATTATGTCGGTCGATTGGATCCCGATTGGATATTGCCTCCCGACAAATGCGGTCTGGTTGAAGATGGTTGTATTTGTCAATGGATCCGGGCGGTATTCATATTTGTCATTGGTCCACAGGACTGAATTCCCGACATTTTTTTTGGTTAATTTAAATATTCCAAGATAGGGGTTCCGCACAAAGGCATTTTTGTTATCCTGACTTACCACGCGACCTTTTAAAATTGTTGAATCCGGGCATAGGATTACCACCTCGGTGTCGCTCAGGATGGAAACCGTGCATGCTGAAGGATCAGGCAACCCGGCTCTGGTTTTGGCTGTGTCGCCGGTCTGCTGGGACGCCCGAATTCCGGGGAAAAAAATGAGTACGGTAACGGTGAGGACTTTTAATTTTTTGCCGATGAACATAAAGCTTCTAAATCCCCTGGGGGCCGCAAACGTCAATTTTTTCGCGGATCGGGTAAGTCAATCCCTTCGTCAAATCCTGCCAGACCGCTGAAATAGAGTTTTATTGCCGAGTACCTGTCGTATTGTCCGTTGCTCCATGATATCTCCGGCCCAAAGGCAATAATAAACCTGCCTACTGAGTCCGAGATAAAGTGATTTTTATTCTGATAATTTGCTTCAACCCTTGTATCTATCGGGTACTGGAGCCATGACTCAATAGCAGATTCCACGATAATACCCAAAGCATTGGTATGCCCGGCAACGGTGACCCGATTAAGCATCCAGGTAGTGTCGTTGTTTTTAATGTCAAGCAAGTAACTCCAGATGATTGAATCCGACCTGACATAAATAGAATCTGGTGGATCGATGCAATAACAGACAAGCAACCCTCCAATATCGTATGAGTATGCACAATACCCGCCAAAACTGCAGGTGCCGTCCACACCAATGCCTATGTACCCTTTTGATTGCCGTTCGGCCCTAAAAGCATACACCCGGTTCGCTAAACCCTTCCCGGAGAACGCGGAATCATACCAGAGCAGTTTTACGTCGCCAGAATCGGACGTTAATATCTGCCATATATTTGCTACCGGACAGGAGTCAATGGCAATAAAAAAAGTATCACCACGGGAGATTTTAAAGTAGGCTTCCGGCATAAAAAAGCTATCCGATGTTTCCCGCATGACAACCCTCTCAAGATATTCACTGAGGCCCGGCAATTGATTATACTGCGCGATAAGGCTGTCCTTTGCGTGCAGTAAATTAATGCTTCCCCAAACGCCCGTAAATACAGTATCAATCCTTTTCCCGTTTAGGCGTATGTGGGGGTACTCAACAACCACATAGTCGCTCGGGACCTGGTAGCAGGATACAAATATGCCAACGAAGCCAAATAAAACAAGCCGAGCTATATTTTTTTTCGCCCTAGTTATTAAAATAGCGGGTTCCTGGTTTTAAGCAAGCCTAAAGTTCCTGGCCTATAATCCTATTGATAACCCTGTGTCAATTGACTATAAAACAAATAAAAATAGTTCTTACTACCAGACAATTGATAAATCATATCAGTTCTCGCGGAGTTCATCTAATGTCATAAATCATCCTGCCACGACGTTCATTGACTTCCACGAACCTTGTGCGCGGGTTGCCGGGCACTACATCGACCGGAGAATGTGTTTCATATTCCATCATCCCTGCCATTTCGAAAAACGCCGGTCCGTCCACTCCTTCGCAGAGAAGGTCAATATCGTGGGCGTTGGCCGAATCGTAAACGGCGCTTCCGAAAAGAACAAGCCGTTTGGCGCCATACCGCTTAGTGACTTCAATGCATTTTTCGATTTGTCCACTGGTTACCATTTTTATTTCCCTTATTTAGCGGCGATTTTTCGTTTCAATAAAATATAGATTCCCGGTGTTCATAAAGAAAAAAAAAGCCAACCAAAAAAACACCTCCGGCCTCGTACAAAATCAAAACAGATCGCGGCCGCTAAAATCCCTTATAAAACCCATAGGTATCGCGCCAATTCCGCCAGGAACCATATTTCTGGCGGCAGATCTTATGCAGTTTCCAAATGCGAGGCAAGGCATGCTCCTTCGGGGGAAGCTGCGCCGCGATAAATCGGCTGAATTTTTTCAGGTTATAGCAGGGTATTCCGGCGTACATGTGGTGTTCCGTGTGATACTCCATGCGCCAGTAAAGAAAGGATGTCAAGGGGTCCAAAATTGCATCACCGCAGGCGAGTTTAAAATCGGCCGTATTGGCCTCGCAGGCCGTGTGTTGATGCACGCCCGCCACAAAGGGTAAAAAGCCGGCGCCGTAAAACGGCGCAAAAGTTATCAGAACCGGCAGGA
>JAQUMP010000141.1 GCA_028718065.1 Chitinivibrionales bacterium
AATCCGCCGAAAGGTTGCCGGAATTCAGGCCGCCGCTTTCAAGACCTTCGGCCTCGGTACGCAGGACCGAATTCAGCGGAAGCTGAAGGCGGGTCCCGATATAGGCTTTATAATAGGAAAGGTAATCAAAATAGTAAAATTGGGTAGGATCATAGAGGGTTGGAAAATAAGAACCGGCGCCCAGATAAAACTGGTATTTAAGTCTCTGCGGCGTAAAAACAATCCTGGCGTCGCTTTCCGTACAATCATACCCCACGACACGACCGGCGCTGTCGACGGTCCGGGTCACTTTTGCGCCGACCGATAGGCGCCATTTTTTTGCGCCGTTTAATCTTAACTGTAAACCAAGATCGTTGGCGATCAGGCGCCCGCCTTTGCCCGCGCGCGTCAGGGAAATTTCAAGCGAATTCCGGGCGTCGATGTTTGCGGTAACGGCGGCGTAGCCCGCCAAATTGCGTTTGCCGCCAAAGTAAAGACCGCTGTCGACCAGCGTCCCAAAGGCTCCGTTAAACCGCCACGCCGGCGACAGGCGATATGATGCGGCGGCCCCGTCCATTTTTAAAAAATCGAATGCGGTGATTTCGTTGAAGCGCCCGGCGTCCAAATCAAACGTCCTGCCGGGGGAACGATAGCGGTAATTAACCGCCGGCAGTTCAAAACCGAACCCCGAATCGGTTATAACGCGCCGGAAGGCGTATCCGCTTGCCGTGAGCGATTGAGTGCCGGCATTATCGCCAAGGCTCAGGGAAAGGCTGTAAAACTGGTCGTGCTCCGCCGTAAACGACGAATCGGTTCCGGCGCTGTCAAGGAGCGCGTTGCGGCCGAGCGTTAGGTCGGAAGTCAGGTTTCCGGACAAGGTCAGCGCATGCGCCGTACAGGCCCATAAAAAACCCAATTGGCAGAATGTTTTTTGACAGCGTTTTCGCCACATCGAGTATTGCTCTCTTCCCTGATTGCGGCTCAGAAACTGAACTTCTGTTCCGTAACTTTAAGCGCCTTGTTGTCGGTCATGTCCGGATCTGTTTTGTAAAGGACTCTGACCACGACTTCACCCGATTCGGCTTTGGTATCGTAGGTGTAACTCACGACCTTGTCCGGCGGAATGGACTGGTCGGGTTTGGTTTTGTTGTCGTATTTGGTAAAGTATTCCTTCTGCATGTTCACCACCTCGTCGTCCGCGTTTTTGACCGCGGTTATAAGAACAAGCGTCCGGCCGATGCGGCCCGACGGAAGATTGTGGCCGACGTTGTCGTTTTTGAGCGTTACCGTTACCTTCCCGCCCTCAATCTTTGCTCCAAGGTGCAGCGTGGCATATTCGAGCGCCTTGGTGTCGTGCTCGCCATAGGTAATGTGCTGGTGGACGCTTCTTATTTTGCCGCCCTTGGCCGACGCGCGCTTGACCGTTTTCATGTGGCAATCGATGCAGGTGGAGTAATTTTTTCCCGGTTGCGAATAGCTGCTCTTTTTCCATTCTTCGGCGGCTAAAAGGTGACAGTTGGCACAGATGTTCGCCGCGGTCAACTGGTCGGTAAAAAGAGGGTTGCAGTCGCCTTTCGAGTCGTTATACACCGCCATGACCGCGTGCTCTTTCCGATGGCACGTCAGGCAATTAATGCCGCCGGTCCGGTCGTCATCACGCAGGACGGGCTCCTTTTTAAGGCCGGTTTCAAAAAAAGGTTTGGGGGCGTGGCAATTAAGGCAATCCTGTTTTGAATAATCCTTGGAGAGACTTTTGAAATCTTCGGAGGTCCAGGCGCGGTTATGCCGCGTGGTTTCCCATTCGTTGTAGATTTCGGCATGGCAGGGCTTGCAGGATTTGTAATTATTAAGATCCACGGTCTGGCCGATGCACGGCAGCATGGTCGCGAAGACGGCGATAAAAAGGCGGTGATCGGTCATAAAAACACTCCTTGATAAAAGGTAATTAATTTAGTTGCGCGACAAAATGGTTTAAGGGCCGCCCGTTTTGTTATCACGGAAAATATTTTCAAACCATTTTGGGTGGTGATGACGGGCATAGCGCTCCTCCACTTTTCCAACCAGCATGGCGTGGAGCGAGGGGTTCGTGGCCGGATGGATAACGGAGAGAAAAATATGACCGAGTATCACCGGTAAAGCGAGCATTACTCCCCAGTTGTGGGCGCAGAAGGCTGCCTTTACAAGCGCTACAGGCAAAAACCTGCCCATGAGCAACAGGATGCCGGAAACCAGAAACACCAGCAGAAGCGCCACCGACAGGGTTATATTAAATTTCTGGCCGGCATTGTATTTGTCGCTGGCTATGTAGGCAAAATGGCCGCGCCACGCCGCAGGCGTGATGCGGCGCTTCTTAAAAAAATATACATACAGTATCGCAACGGCCAAAGTCATACCGACCACAACATGACAAAAAAGAATAATTTTTGGGTGTCCGAGGGTTAAAAAGCGCAGGCTCGGGTAACTCAGGCCGAACCCGGATGTCAGAAGCAGAAGGTAGAAGGCGGAATTAAGCCAATGCAGCAGCCGCTCGGTTTTGTCGAACCGGGGAACGGTAAGGTGCTCGGTGGGAGTTTTAAGCAGTTTCATATTGAATATTGGTTGGGGTGGCATTCCGTACAGCGGCCCTTGTCCTTGACATCGGATATTTTTTTAAGCGAAGGGCATTTCCGGTCTTTGCCGTGGCAAAACCCGCACTGCTCTTCCGATGGATAGTTTATCGGGTATTTGCCGGGGGTCGCATGCGCAATGTCTGCGTGACACGCGGCGCAGCCCATGGGGTCGCGTGCGTTGATTTTTTTAAAGACGGGGTCGTGCGGAAAATTGCCATGTCCATGGCAGGCGCGGCAACTATCACGGAGTTCCAGATGTCTTTTATGATCGATGACCAGGCCGATATCCTTGAGTTTATCGGGCAGGGCTTCCTTGGCAACAACGTTAAACCGCCCGATGGCCGCATGGCATCTCAGGCAATTTTCATCGGTTGTTCGTGTCGCCAAATGCGTTTTTTTGAAAGAAAGCGTAACCATTCCCGTAAGCTTTTTGCCGAGATTGGCGAGTATGTTCGGGTCCGTGTGACAGCTAAAACAGTCCACGCTCTTCTTGCCGTGGGATGAATTCTCGTAGACGCGATTGTAAACGGAATCACGATGGCAATGCGTGCAGAGGGCGTAGGAAGCCGTCTGGAAAATTAACAGGCAGAGAATAAATAAGCGTGTATTCATAGGGTTGTATTTCATAATCGGCAATACTATTTATTCTTGCAATTTTTGACCTCACCCCTGGCCCCTCTCCCATTGGGAGAGGGGAAAAGGGGTCGGGGGTGAAGGGGTGCGGTTAATGCTTCTGTTTCATCAACCCGTTTGCCAATTCCAGGTCCATGTGCACCACATTCCCGTTCAGGCCGGCCGAGAGTTCCATTTCGTAAATACTGGCTTTTAAGCTGCCGTCCGGTTGCCGGGCAAGAACGTGCAGAACGTATTCGCATTCCCTCTGCTCGCATTTGCCGACGGGCAGTTCGGTAATAATAAAATTTCCCAGGGAATCGGTGCGGCCGATGCGCTCCAGCCCGTAAATTTGTATATAGGCGTTTTGCGGCAGGCCGGCGAGTTTAACGCTCCCCACAAACCGCGGCATGGGCGCGACGATTCTGGTTAAAAGCCGCGCCGTGTCGGTTGAATCAAAACCGAATTTGTACCAGGTTCCCTCAGCGCTGTCCTTATTATTATTTACTTCTATGCTATAGGTAAATAATGTATCGAGGGAATCGACTTTAAACGCGCCGGTCGAATCGGTATAGACCGTGGCAATTCCAAGGCCGGCGTTCGTCAATTTTCCGGACGTATCGGCCAAAAACGATTGCCGCCGCAGGCGAACGGTCGCGCCGATCAGCGGGGTGCTGTCGGCGTAAAGAACTTTGCCCAGGGCAACGCCATTGCCCACGCCGGTCCCGCTGCCCGGGCCCGCGGCCACGGGCGAATTGGAGCATGAGAGGACCAGGACGCCGATTATAATAAAAGAGAGGACAATCAGAATTGTCGGGAGTGCCGAAGAGCCATTAATTTTTGTTTTCATGAGACGGCTTTGTTAAGGGATAAAACTGGATGTTGACATGGTAAACGTCCTTGGTATTTACATCTTCGGAAACTATATGCAAAAGTTCTTCCCGGAATTCCTGAATGCGCTTTTTAATGCGCGCGAAGCCCTCCGGCGAAACGCTGACGGTCACTTGGGAAAGTTCGCGCTGCGGGGCGGGGATATTGTCGAGCGATTCCTGCGCGACCGCAAGGACGTCCTTGTGATATTGCCGGACCGCAAACGAGTTTACCTCGTTGGCGGTATTTAATAAGGGCGACGATAAACTATACCGGTTGTTGTCCAGCCGCACCAGCCCCAGGCGCTTTAAAAGCGCCACCGAATTTTTTATTTGCCGCGGCGTCGCGCGCGGCCTGATACTGCCGGCGAGGGCCGCGCAATCCAGCGGTTCGTTTTTGCCGGCGATCAGTTCGCGCACCAACGGATGATACCAGGCGCTAAAGTATTCAAATTGGTCCGGCATAATCTGCGCGATTTTATTGCGCGCGCGTTTGGCCCCAATCAAATCCATATACTCTTTTTTTTGAGCGGGGTTTTTGGCCTGGGCAAATAATACCAGATGCGAAAAATATTCTGATTCCTGCTTGTTAAGCCCGAGCCCCTGCGTGATGGTATCAAGATTTTCGATGCCCAGATTGCGCTGCCCGTCGATTACCATCTTGCAAAAATTGGGCGAGCGAAATCCCAAAGCGCGCGTCATTGACCGATAAGAAAATCCCCGCTCCGTTTTTTTGTGATGGCGGTAGTAGGCCGCTAAAAATGCCCGGTAATCCACATGCTCGAAAACCGACACTTTTAAAGTTTTCATGGAGTCCCGCCGGTATGATTTAAAGGCGCTCAAAAGGTAACGCTTATCGTAATAATAACCTCAAAACCGATAAATGTCAATAAATATTTTATTATTAGTATGCAAAAATCTTCATAAATAAATGATATTAAACAACATACAAATAATAAAATACAATAATAAGTTTATCTTGTATACATGCAGTCTAAAAAAAGCGGGGAATTTCGGAAGAAGCCCGGCCATGTCACCGCGTAAAAGGGAAATAATGCGCCATAAAAAAGGCCGCGGCGCATAAGAGCCCAAAAAACATCTGGACCTGGGCGGTCTTGCCGTCCAGAATTGCAAATACGGCGGGATTATTTTGGCGTCGGACGGCGCCGAGCCGGTATGCCTGGGGAAAAAGCAGAAAAACAATCAGGACCGCAAGCGGCGTTCGGATGGAAAACCGCTCGACTCTACCGAGCGCCGCAAGCAGCGCAATAAATAGAAAAGGACCAATCATTAATGTTTGATAATAAACGGCCGAGCCCTTTTCACCCAGCACCGCGGCAAACGTCCGGCATTGTTTGGCGGCGTCGGAATTTATGTCGTGCCAGTTGTTGGCGTGCAGAATCCCGACTGTAAAGGACGCCACCGGAAAACTCCACAGAACCGGAAGCCAGTTTAACTCTTTCGTCTGCACCCACCAGGTCCCAAAAACCGGCAGAATCCCAAACGCGCAAAAGATCGCCAGATCCCCAAGGCCAATATACTTAAAACAGCGGCCGGTTCTGGTATAGCCGAGCGCAATACACGCACCTGTCAACCCAAGAGCGACAATAATCCAGCCTGAACGGTGAAATAAGTAAAGCCCGCAAACGCTTCCCACGCCGATAAAAACCATCGCGGCCCAAAAAACTTGCCTTTCGGAAAACCAACCCCGCACAATTCCTCCGCTTAACGGCAGCGCAACGGTATCCAGCCCGCGCCGGTGGTCAAAAACATCGTTGAGCATATTGGCCGCGGCATGAAAGCACAATACGCCGATCAGGCACAAGACAAAAAACAGCCAGTTTATCGGATGCCCGGTATAAAACGAGAGCGCCAAGCCCACCAGCACCGGCGAAACCGAAGCCGGAAACGCCCAGGGACGAAGGGTGATAAGCAACTTTTTTAGAAGAGGTACAGCGGCTGTACGCGTTTTAACTTCGGCAATCTCTGCGCTTTGTTCGTTCACAGGGGTCTCGCTCGGTGAAATTTACAGAACTATTTTCGATAAGAAAATATAATTCTTTCCAAACTTATTTTTGGAATGATATCAGAGGCGGGGGCTAAATTTATTAAGCAGGTGGGACAAGGCAAGCAGCGGGTGGCGCGCGGCCATTCTGGGGCCGCTATGGCGCATAACCTTGGCTATCCGTGCGCGCATGGATTTTTCGTAGCAATGAATAGTGCATTGCGCGCAGACCGGTTTTTTCTCACCCCAGGGGCATTTTTCCAGTTTGCCAAGCACGTAGGAAATAATCTCGGCGCATTCCGGGCAGGGCTGAACGGCAAAACCATGCTGGTCGCGACAGTAAAGACCAACCATGACGCGGATCGTTTTGGCTTCGCGCTTGAACCGGGGCGTGTTTGCTTTCACGGAAATCCCCCCGGTTTACTTAACGTATAGCTCCGTCGCCATCTCTTTTCCGGCCGCGGTAAGAAAGGTTTTTTCGATCAGTTGCCGGCACTGCTCGGCGGCCTGCCCCTTTATAATTTCCTCTATGTTAACCAAATTGTCCGCATCAAACAGGGTCCTAAAGTTTTCGGTTTCATTTTCGCCGGGGGAATGATGATGGGCCACAATGCCGCAAATCTCTTCGATGTTTTCATGCGGCAGGCCGGCTTTAAGCAGAATTTTCCGGACAATCGGCGGGCCTTCGATTTCCTGATATTTCCCCGCCGCGGAACCGTATTTGGCCTCGGCCACTTTAATACCTACATCATGCAATAGCGCCGCCGGTACCACGATGTGCCAATCCGCCGTGCCTCGCTTAAGAAGTCCTTCGGCAAAACAGAGCACGGCCTTGGCATGCGCGATTCTTTTTGCGTCCGCGCCAAAATATTTTTCCAGTTCGGCCAGCAGCATCTGTTTTACATTAACCGATTTTTGGGCCATGTATTTGTCGTAAACATCCGCCCCGACGCAATCCTTGCCCATTTTGCACCAGTCAAGGCAACTGGTGTTGCCGTCCCGGACCACGGCGCTTTTGCAGACTGGGCAGGTCACGCGCATTTCGTCGGACCAGATCTCGACTTCGCTTCCGCACGAGGAGCATTTGGTTACTTCGAGCTTGGGTTGCCGCAGCAGCCGCGCGCCCGGACAAAAGGCATGGTCCATATTTATTTACTCCTTAAGTCAATGTATTGCTATTACGCCCACTCCTCCTGTAATATTTCTCCCTGCAAACTTACGACAGCATACTTTATGGGCACCTTGCGCGTGGCTTGCTCGGCCGCCTGCTGCGCAAGCTGAAGCAGGCCGCGGCAGCACGGCACCTGCATAATAAGCACCGTGAGCGTATTGATTTTGGCCTCATCGATCCAGGCCTTGATTTTTTCGATGTATTCTTCCTGGCCTTCGTCAAGTTTGGGGCAGGCAATGGCAAGCGATTTGCCTTTTAGGTATTTATCGTGATATCCGCCCAGGGCATACGCCACGCAATCCGCCGTTAAGACCACATCCGCTCCCTGATAATAGGGGGCAGAGGGGTTGATAAGGTGCATTTGAATCGGCCACTGCCGCAGTTGTGAGGGAACCTCCGCCTGCGCTGCGTTCGTTACTGCCGCCTTCTTTTCGCGCATGTCTACCATCTGCGATCCCGGACATCCTTGCATAGCCATACCGACCTCCTTTAGGCTTACCTTTTATTTTTCTTCATCCTCACTATAAGTATAAACAAATCCTGGGAGAATAACCTTGACTTGGATCAAGAAAACGTGCTGTTTAATGCCTGATGACCGGCGGCAAGATGAGGCTATCGTGAGAAGTATTTTTT
>JAQUMP010000142.1 GCA_028718065.1 Chitinivibrionales bacterium
CCACCGACAAGAGCGCCGATCAGGGAATCCAGCGGGGAAATGCCGCCGGGAATAAAGGCAATGCCGATTCCGACAACCAGGGGGCCAAGCGTAAATGAATCGGGAATAATAAACAGACGCCAATCGATAATCGACATGGGAATAAGCAGCAAAAGCATGGTGATGGATACGACGGGCGTGACCCATTGAAATCCGTGAATATTATTGCGCATTTCCGGTCCCAGCAGGATGGATCCTGCAATTACGAGGGCAATTCCCGTGGCGCATTCCACCAGCGGATACTGAAGCGATATCGGATGTTCGCAACCGCGGCATTTGCCCCGAAGCAAGAGAAAGCTTACCAGAGGAATGTTTTCGAATGCCCGGATTTTGCGATTGCAATGGGGGCAATGCGAGGATGGCCAGAGAATGGATTCGTTGCGCGGCAGACGGTAAATAAGAACATTAAAAAATGAGCCGAGAATGAGGCCGAAAGCGAACAGCACGCAAACCAGGGCTAAGGTCATGGGCGGCGGACCGTCGGCAGCCTGAGCTTTGGTTTGTATTCGGGTGCAATCGTGGTATCGACGGTTTTCTTGCCGCCCATAAAGCGCGCTTTGGTTTTCTGCAATTGGCCGAAGGGATCGTGCGACTTGACCGTTTCGACCGCTTTTTGAATTGAATTGACTAATGGCAAAGATTGGGGCTGAAATTTTGCAAAGGCCCGGTAGGTAGGCGAGCGCAGCAGATTGCGCTGGGTTTGGGCGCCGATGCAAAAGGTGCTTATCAGAACAATCACCCAGCCGAAAAAAAACGCCTTTATTACGCCGCAGGCGACGCCGAGCAATTTGTCAAGCCAGCCCAGCAGGGTCAAATGCACGATTTTTTTAATGATCCAGCCGATGAGCAGCACGATAAGCGCAAAAAGAATATAGAGGGAAAAAAATGCGGTGCTGTAGGCAAGGGCAAAGGGAAAGTGGAGTGCGGTAAAATAGGCGCTGCATTGCCGCGCCAGCGAAAGCGCGACCAGAAAGCCGCCGATGATCGCGATCAGGCGCACGATTTCGCCGATAAAACCGCGCTTAAAACCCAGTGCAATAAAAACAAGTGCAATCAGGCCGAAACAGATATCGATGCCATAAACCATAAAACCGCCATAAAAAAAGGCGAGTGGTTTTCTCGCCTTTTCCCGGAATCGTGTGAAAGACCGCTTTTATCGCTCCTGAATACCGACGACGTGCTTGTCTTCCATGATAAATATTTTAACGTTGCTTTTTTTATAGTTCCACATTTCCTGCATGGCCCAGGGCTGTTTAACCATGGTAATACTTTTGGGCGCTCCGAGCAGAAAATAAACGGTGGAATCACGCATGCCGATTTCAAAGCGGCCGTCGCTAATGCAGGCTTTGTCCACTTCGGCCAGGTCGGAGTGCGCCTGTAAATAGGAATCGATCTGCGGTTGGGAAGGCTTAATGAATTGGCGGGAAAAACCACACCCCACCAAACTAAGGAAAACAACCGGGACCACCAGTGCCTTAAGCAGTTTTGGATTCATTTTCGAATTCCTCTTCGGTACGGTAAATGGGGACCAATTTATTGAGACCTACCACCGAAAGCACATCGGAAACATATTCGTTTGGCTCTATGAGGACCAGCGTTCCGCCCTTTTTCCGAAGCACGTTATGGCAATAAATCATGACGTTGAGAGCGCCGCTGTCCAAGTAGGTTACCTGAATAAGGTTCAAGGCCACCTTGGTATGGTTTTTTTCCATGAGCGTGTTTACAAACGATTTTAAGACGATGGAGTCTTTGAGCCGGTCGATTTTGCCGACGATATCAATGATGTGATAACCATTTTTCTTTCGTTCAGCAATATCCATATCGAATCCTTGGAAAAGTTAAAGCGCTGGCGGCAATTAATACTATAATATAATATTGCTTACGTTAAACGAAAAAGCAAATATCATTTGGATTAAAAAAAATTAAAATCATTCCATTTCGTACACGGCATTTTGCCGATTACGCTTTCCGGCATTCAGGGTGTTTTCGATCTGTTTCATGAATTCCAGCGATTTATCGTTGGAAAGATACTGGCCGGCGCAGAGCGTGGCGGTAACGCCGTCTTTTAGCCCGGCAATCCGTTTGGTCCGTTCGTATATATTGCCGCGCAAGCGCTCGGCAAGTTCCATGGCTTCACGCCGGTTGGTATTGGGCAGAATCAATAAAAACCGGTCGCCGGAGTAGCGCGTTACGATATCCACGGTACGGATGGTGTTCTTGATGATTTTTACGATAATGGTTAAAATCTCATCGCCGGTTTGATACGAAAAATCCTCATTGATCTTGTGGAATTTGTCAACATCCAGCAAAATGGCGGAGAGGGAGTGCTTGTACCGTTTGGAACGAAGCATTTCCTCTTTCATTTTTTCCAGGTAATATCCGGGCGCATAAATGCGGTTGACCCAGGTCTCCTGGCTTTTGGCGTTTCGGATGGGGTCGAGGCCGTTTTCCGGTTGTTCTGAAATAGTCAGGTTGTTGCGGGCCTTGCCTAAAAGATCGATATAGTCAATCGCGGCAGTTTGAATCCCGACAAGACGGCCGAGTTTTGCTTCCATATCGGTTTTATGACCGATTATCATCTGCCAGTGCTTGCGCCCCTCTCTGTTTTTAAAGATTTTACCGGTTAATTTTTGAATTATAAGCCCAAAATGATCGGTTTCCTGCGGGGGCATATCCAGACAAAGGCGTTTTATTCGATTGAACGAAACAGGATCCGCGATTTCCAAAGGCTTTTGAATTAAAAGAGAAAAGCATTCAAAAGGCAGCTCTTTATGAGATGGTGTTGGGGTTATGGAGCTCAGGATCATATTGCTCGCAATTAAAAAGTAAAAAAACGCTTAAATTAATAAGTACGGCACTTTCGCGGCATTATTATATACCCACTGCCAATACCGGGATAATTGATAAACCGTAAATCGTATATTAAATTCATTAGAAAATATAAAATAACCCATGCCATTGCAAATCGGCGGCCTTGGACCGGAATTTATTTTTAAAATAATGCTTTAAGCGGGGCTTGATTTTATTTAATTTTATGCCGCCGGGGGCATTCCTGTTTTGCCCGGAAAGGATGGGTCCATGAGCCTTTTTGAAATCAAATGTCCTCAATGCAAAGCAACGCTGTTCATTGACCTGGCCACCGGTAAAGTAGTCGATCATAAATCATCTGATCATCAAAAGGCCGATTTTAATGAGTTCCTGAAAAGCCGGGAAAAGGGCGTAGCCTGGGACGATAAGCTTAATAAAGTAAAGAACGATCAGGCCCGCCGCAAAGCCGAGCTTGAGGAAAAATTTAAAAAAGCAAAAGAAGAAGGCCCCGTTAAACCGGACGAGGCCATGAAATCGCCCTTTGATTGGGATTAAAAGATATTCGTATTTGCAAAAAACATTTAGCAGAGCAAGGGAGTAGTTATGAAAAAACGAGTTGCTTTATCACTTTCCGCCTTGGCGATTTGTTCTCTTAATGTTGGTGCTGCAGAGACCGCTTCCAAACCGCAGGTGCGCATCGAAACATCGATGGGTACGGTTGTTGTTGAGCTCGATCAGACCGCCGCTCCCAAGACCGTTGCCAATTTTATGCAATATGTCAAAGACGGTTTTTACGACGGTACCATTTTCCACCGCGTTATTAAAAATTTCATGGTCCAGGGCGGTGGTTTTGCGCAAGATATGAATGAAAAACCCACGCGTCCGCCGGTTGTCAACGAAGCCGACAACGGCCTTAAGAACGACCTGGGGACCATTGCCATGGCGCGCACGAACGACCCGCAATCGGCCACGGCGCAATTTTTTATTAATACCAAAAACAACGATTTTCTGAATTTTAGGAGCAAAGACACGCAAGGGTGGGGCTATTGCGTTTTTGGAAAGGTGGTCGAAGGCTTAAATGTGGTTACGGCGATCGAAAATGTTCAAACCACCAACACGGGAATGTTTCAGGATGTCCCCGCATCGCCGGTTGTCATGAAAAAAGTCACGATGGTCGGCGCGCCTGCGGCAAAAGCTCCGGCAACAAAAACGGCTAAGGGAGCGTCTAAGGCGGTAAAAGATTCGGTAAAAACCCCGGCGGCGGAATAAACGTTCGGTAAAATTGACAAAGGAGATGTCGTGGCAAAAGAAAAGGCAATCATAAAAAAACGCTGGCCCAAAGCCAAAAAAACGGCCTCCGGGCTAATGTTTGCAATCACGCAGGAGGGGAGCGGCAATAAACCGCCGCAGGGCGCCCAGGTCAAAGTGCACTATACCGGCACACTCTTGCTTAATGGGAAAAAGTTCGATAGCTCCCTCGACCGCAACGAGCCGTTTGAGTTTCAGGTCGGGGTACGCGAAGTGATTGCCGGTTGGGACGAAGGTATTATGGACATGAAAAAAGGTGAAAAACGCACGCTCATTATTCCCCCCGATTTAGGATACGGCGCCCGTGGCGCCGGCGGCGACATTCCCCCCAATGCGACCCTGGTTTTTGAGGTGGAATTATTGGATTTTTGAATTTTAATTGATGGTACGCATTAAAAACAAATACCCCTTTATTATTCCCCCCTTGCTAAGGGGGGTAACGCAAGAGGGGTACATGAAAAACTCAGCAGAAATCGTTCGTCATCTTTTTTCCCTTAATACCCGCGGCATTAAATTCGGCCTGGAAAATATTTCCGCCGCGCTCAAGGTGTGCGGCAATCCTCAAAATTCTTTTAATTCCATTCTGGTTGCCGGCACGAACGGCAAAGGTTCCACCTGCGCTTATTTTGACGCCATGCTTCGCGGTCTTAATTTTAAAGTCGGGCTGTTTACGTCGCCGCATATCATTGATTTTGAGGAACGTTTTATTATTAATGGCAAGCCCATCCGGACAAAGCAATGGGTAAAAATCTACGAAGAAAACGTATCCGTCATCGATCAATATAAGCTTACCTTTTTTGAAGCTTCAACCTTAATTGCGGTACTCCTTTTCAAACAGGAAAAAATCGATTGGGCCGTGCTTGAGGTCGGCATGGGCGGCAGGCTTGATGCCACCAACGCCGTTATGCCGCGGCTTTCGGTGGTTACGGCGATCGATATCGATCATGTTCAGTATCTCGGTAGGACCATAGAACAGATTGCGCGGGAAAAACTGGGGATCATGAAGCGGGGCTTGCCGTTTGTTATGATGCGCAATCCGGAAAAATCGGTTAATGATCTGGCAAAATCCGCGGCTCGGGCGGTGCGCCCGTCGCAGTTGCGTTTTGTGGGCGAGACGAATACCGCCAGACTTAATTTTAATAAAGGGGTATCGTTTACGTATAAGAAAATGCCTTTTGTATTAAATATTCCCGGACGGCGGCAAATCGGCAACGCGCTCTTGGCAATTGAAGGGACGGAATTGCTGGGGTTTACCGATTTAAGGGCGCTGGCACGGGGAATTAAAAACGCTTTTATTCCGGCCCGGTTTCAAACGGTTTTAGTTAATAACAAAACAATAATTTTTGATGTGGCGCACAACCCCGGCGCAATCCGGACTTTGCTTGAGTCGCTTGCCGATTATTATCCGGGGCAAAAAGTTTGTTTTATCGTTGGAATAATGAAAGATAAAGATACGGGCTTGATTATGAATGAGATTTCCGGGTACGCGGAAGAAATAATTGTCTGTCAACCGAAAACCGAGCGGTCGGAGCAGGCGGATGTTTTGTTCGAAAAGATCGGCCCCGGTTTTAAAGGGGAGAAAAGCGTGGCCGCTTCGGTTCAGGGCGCCGTTAAAAAAGCTTTGCAATCTTCCTTGGGAATTATTTGCGTAACGGGATCGTTTTTTACGGTGGGCGAAGCTATGACGGCATTAAAGATTAAACCATTCAAACAAAATCCGGTAGGGGTTCCACCCCTAAAACCCCGTAGGGAAAATGCTTGTTGTATTTAAAACATAAGAGAAATAAAATAACGCATATTATGCAAAAGTCTTCGTCCTATATTTCTGCCGTATATAAAATCATAGAGAAAGAATTTAAAAAGTACCATTTACCCGTTGTCGACATGATTATGGTCGCGACCGGCGATCCTTTTAAGGTGCTGGTTTCCACCATTCTTTCGGCGCGCACCAAAGACGCCACCACGGCCCAAGCCTCGCAACGATTGTTCGCATTTGTAAGCTCGCTTGACGATTTAAAAAAAACGCCCCTTGCCCGCATTCAAAAAGCCATCTACCCGGTAGGGTTTTATCAAAACAAAGCTTTTTATTTAAAAAAGCTTCCCAAGGCGATAGAGGATAAATTTAACGGCAAAATTCCGCAGACGGTCGAGGAATTAATTGAACTGCCCGGCGTCGGCAGAAAGACGGCCAATCTGGTGGTTGCCTTGGGCTTTAATAAACCGGCAATTTGCGTGGATGTACACGTTCATAGAATATGCAACCGGCTTGGATATTTAAAAACCAGAACGCCGTTTGAAACCGAAATGGCGTTGCGGGAAAAACTTCCCCAAAAATTATGGATCATGTTTAATTCGTATCTTGTTTCGTTTGGTCAACATCTTTGCTTCCCCATAAATCCGCGCTGTGATATCTGCCCGATTTATGAGTTCTGCGATAGGGTAGGGGTAACAAGCAAGTATTCCTATCGCTTGTCCCACACCGGCAGTTGAATTTCGGCGGACTTTTCCCAGGCGGAAATAAAAAGATCGGCAAGAAAAAGCACGGTGGCCTTAAAACGCTCATCGGTAAACGCTATTATTGCAGGGTCTGTTTTGCCCGTTATAGTCGTATCAAAAAGGGACTTTTCCATTTCGTAAACATGCGGCATGAGCGCAAGAGCGCTTGCCATTTGGGAATTAATGGCGTCCCATACCGACGGAAACGAATGGAGACGGCGGATAAGATCCGGTCCGATTTGGCGTTCATCGGCCTTGCCCAGAAGCGCATCGACCTTATTATGAATTCCCGTGCGTGGCGATGAACCATCAGGCCGGGCCTTGCCGTCAAAATTAATGGTAACATGCAAGGGCTGCGTGCAATCGGCGGCATAGTGCACCATGATACCGGCATACACCTGGCACTTGGTCTGAATGGCCTCGTCGCTAGGCCAACGGCGGAATTCGGCCAACGCAATTGTCAATTTTTGTTCCCATTCAATAATGGCGTAGGGGAGAAATCCGACAATAAAAGGGTTCAGTTTATTTTTAAAACAGAGCTCGCTATACATGCTGCGCAGCTCGGGAAGTTTTTCTCCCTTTAATTGCTCCATGTTAATAAAATGTTCGGGCGTTTCCGAGGATTTGAGCTGAGGCAACGCGGGGTCTTTAAAAAGATCGGGGTCCTGGCTTATTTGGGCAATTGATTTTGCCTCCCGCATAAAAAAATCGGGTAGTTTGGTTTGCGCAAGCGTAACGGCCGATAATGTTGATTTATAATGCCCGTTGTTGTGCCAGGCGTGCGCGGGCAAAGTGCCGAATAAAATAACTGCAAAAGTAAAGCGATAAAAAACCTTCATTTTAATACCTAACGGTTTTAACTCACCCTCTCGGCTTCGCCGTTTCCCCCTCTCTCGCGAGAGAGGGGGACAAAAGGGGGTGAGTTGCCGCTGTTGCAGGGTCGTTCATTCATTGCGCATTAAAAAGGCCTGATAAGCCGTTTCATCCATCAAGTCATCCAGGTCGGCGGGTGCAATGTTATTAACTTTGAAGAGCCAGCCGTTGGCGAGCGGGTCTTTGTTTATGATCCCCGGGTTGTTTTCCAGGTCGCTGTTTACTTCTGCGACAACTCCGGAAAGGGGCGCGTTAATGTCGCTGGCGGCCTTGACCGATTCGAT
>JAQUMP010000143.1 GCA_028718065.1 Chitinivibrionales bacterium
CAAATTTCGACTCGGTGCACTATTATTCGGGAGAAATAACCCAGGGCGCGCTGCTTATTCCCGCCAGAACGAATTCAAATTTCGGCAAGCTCAATCTTTCGGGGAACCGTCTTTTCCCTACCTGGGACGGCACGCAATCGGTGACCCAGGTCGATTATTATATTTCCACGCCGGCCCCGCATGGCGCTCGCATTACGCTTTCCGCCGGCGATTTGCTCACGTTTACCATAACGCCGGTCGCGGTCAGTTTCAGCCAGTTTAAAGGCACCATGCGCCAGGCATACACCAAGGCCAGCGATACGCAATTTGTTCCGGTCAGCTGCCCCTGGAAAAAGGAGGCCGTCGACAGCCTGCGCGGAAAATTCTTTTTTAATCGCGTTGTTTCACATATCAACGATTCCGTCGGCATGCCCGGCCCTTCATGGATTGAGCGGTTCCAAATGCACATCGATATCTTTGACCCAAAAAACAAGGCCGACGTCAGCGATACAACGGCGGAATTTGCCGATGTTCGCAACACGGAACGCGATTCGTTGAATCTGGCCGTCACCAAAGTAATTAATCATTTCCCGGACACAATTGCAATTGTCCTGAAATCAACCATTCCTATTAATACCAAAATTATTGCGATAAACGACAACAAGCCTTCTACCGGCGGAGACCTTGGCGGCATGACCATTCACACCTTTACTAACTATGTCATCAGCGCTTTTTTTGACTGGCATATCACCGATACCGCCTTCATGGACCTTGGTTCCACCAATTTTCATATCGACAGCAGTCTTGATTTTACCGTGGGGATTTTCAAGAAAATGGCCGACCGTTCGGCGGGATTCGACATGAATATTTTTAATAACACCAATGTCACCGCCCGCCTTTTTGCGCTGGTGGCTCCCGGCCAAATGCGCTTTCAGATCGACAGCTTATCGTCAAGTCAATTTATAAACATGGTTAAAACGCCGGGGAAAGCCGAACTTTCCGGCTACGTTAATATATTGGGCGCCGGCGGCATTTTAATTCCGCCGCGCGACAGTACCGTGCATAATTCGGTAATGCTTGATGACGCCCAAATCGATCCCATGCTGTCCGCCGACACCTCGCGCATGCGTTGGGGAATGGAATTCCTTCCGAAAAGCAATGATGCGCTTGCCGATACCGATTATGTCAAGATCAATTCATGGCTGACGATCGAAGGTCTTAATAGTTTCGGTTCGCTTATAAACGGAAATAAAAAATAGCATAGTCATAAAGGTAGAACATCCGCTATGAAATCTGCACGGAATTTTGTAATCGTTGTTATCCTTTTTGCGGCATCGGCATCTTATGGCGTGGTCGACCAGAACCCTCTTAATGCCGGGGCCACGCAAACGCGCAATGCGGGCGGCACGGCGCCGGAAGCGGTATTTCATAATCCAGCCCTGTTGGGTGTGGAAAAGGCGCCTGCCGGCGGCTTATTGCTCATTCCGGTTACCAATTTCGGTGTTGGGTATTGGAGCGATAAACTTGCCGTATCGCCTTTCGATCTTCCGCCTTTCGGCAGCAGCGATTCCGTCCAGTGGCGGCAATATTTAGACAAGCTTTTTAGAAAAAGTTTTAATATTACCGACCAGGACACCGGGATAAAGGCCACCAACAAACTCGTGGATGGATTTAAAGGCGGAATGACCCTTTACAGCGGAGCGCGTACATCGATTTTTAGTTATACCCAGCGCCCCTTCGCGTTTGATATAACGACTCACTTCGACGAACAAATCCATTTGCCGGAAGCCGCGCTCGACGTAGCGCTCATGCTCTTTGACCACGGCCTGCAGCGCGGCAGCAATCTTGACTTTACGGATTTTAACCAGGAGGGCATCTGGGCCACCGATATTACCCTGCAATGCGGCCTGCCGGTAATGATCCCGGCGCTTTCCGACCTTTTCAAGATGCAATACGGCGCGGGCGGCCTGGGCCTTAAATATATCATGGGCCATTCCATTTTAAAGGCGCAGATGCCGACCGGGAAATTGTCCTACAACGCCTCGACCAACAGCATAGACCTGGACGGCAGCATGGTTGTCCAGACCGCGGGAGCGGGCTTGCATTCCAATTTCCCTTTTGACAAATACCACTTTAACGATTTTTCCACCAGTTTGCAGGTTAACGGCCACGGTATCGGAGTTGATATTGGCGGAATCATGTACAACGAACACAGCTTTTTATCGGTAAACGTGGAAAACCTCGGCGTAATCTTCTGGCTTAGTAATGTCAAGGAAGCCACCTATAAAATTAAAGTAAACAACCTTGATTTTTACGACATTAACCAGGGCGTCGAGAAAACCCACCACAACAGCGACAGCGCCGGACTCATGATTTTTAACCGTAACCAGAACCAATATCTTTCCAATGGGAGCGACACGTTGCACGAATCAAACGGTTTTGCGACGATCCTGCCGCTTACCTTGAATATCGGATATTCTTACACCTGGCCGCTTGCCAAACAGGAATCCCCCGCGCTTCAATGGCTTTCCGACTATATCAGCGCTTCCGCCAATTACGAGCAATCGTTTACCAACAATCCGGGATATTCCTATTGGCCCAGACTAACGCTCGGCGCCGAAGTCGGCACGCTCAAAGGTTTCTTTCCCATCCGCGCCGGGCTTATTCTAGGCGGCGCGGAAAAAATAGGATCGGCGCTGGGCGCCAGTTTTAACTTTAAATATTTTTCGCTTAATGGCGCCTATAAGGCGATCGGATCGCCTGTCTTTATCCCAACGCACGGCATCGAAGTTTCCGCCGGCATGACCATTAACTGGGGCATGAAAAATCCCGGCCATGGCGAAAAACCAAAACCGATCCTTGCCGTGGCAAGGCACGATACCCTTGCGGTGCACGATACCACCATCCATAAAGACACCGTGCGGATCCACGATACCACCACGATCACGGTTCGAGACACCATCGTCCAGATTAAAGCTCTACCAACGGAAAAAGAGCAAAAGGCGCTCAATAAAGCCTTACGCGGCATTAATTTTAAAACCGGCAGCGCGGAGTTGACTTCCGACTCCTATACATATCTTATGTCAATCGTTACTTTCCTTAAGCAGTACTCATATCTGCGGTACGAAATCCAGGGGCATACCGATGCGCAGGGCAGCGCCGATTTAAATCTGCTGCTTTCCGCGGCGCGCGCCAATTCCGTGCGCAATTACTTAGTGGAACAGGGCATTCCCGATTCTTCGGTGATTGCCATCGGCTACGGCAAAACCAAGCCGATTGCGCCCAACACCACGGCCGCCGGCCGCGCGCTCAACCGTCGCGTGGTATTTCAGGTAATCGAAACGCCGGAGGAGTACCAGCGCCTGCGCGTGCTCGAGGCCGATTTTAAAGTCAAGGTCATGGAGTCGCAGATTAAGGGCGCAAGATATTAATCGCAAAGGGGCAGGACATGCATTCGTGGATTTCCCTGCCCCTTTTTTTCTGCTACGCCGAAACGCATTTCCGCTTCTTTAAGCTGCAGCCCAGCTTGCTTTTTAAGCGCCGACCCGAAATTTTATTCGACCTGCCGCGCCGCTTGGGTCCCGGCCATGATTTGCCCGTTATGCTCATGCTCAACGACACGGATCGTTTTCCGGCCGAAGTTATAACCGTGTCGATCGTTGCAAAGCAGCCCGGCGCGCAATCGCAGGTATTCACCTTTGACAAGCTCTTGGACAATAAGGTCACGCACCCGTTTGAATTTCAAAGCAAAATCTATTGTTTTTTTATTCCGCGCAGACGATTTGCAAAGGGAAATGTATTTGTAAATGCCCTTGCAACGGTAAAAATAAAGAACAAAAAATACGACATTTTAAATAATAATTTTCCGCAGATTTCAAAAGGGTCGCTTACCTGCACAATTTCCGACGATTACCTCCCGGCAAGTAACATCGCAAGTTACGGCGACCTGCACATTCATTCGCAATTTTCGCAAAGCCATGTTGAATTCGGCCCGCCGGTTGGGATGATTGAACGTGTCGCCTTATGCTGCGGGCTCGATTTTATCGCCATTACCGACCATTCCTACGATCTTTGCTGTGAAATGCAAAATTATTTAAAGGTTGATCCGCTTGCGCATCGCTGGAAAATATTTTGCGAAGAAATAAAAAAGCTTGATTCGATTGTAATTGCGGGCGAAGAGATTTCCTGTAAAAATTCAAATGGTAAAGCCGTGCATCTCTGCGCGTTAAATATTGTTTCTTATATTAAAGGGTCGCTCGATGGCGCGCGCCACAACCCATTAAACGACAGTACTTTGTCAATTAAGGAGGTTGCCGACGAAATTAAGGCCCAAAAAGGGCTTGTCATACCCGCGCATCCCGGTTCGCGCTTTGGCATACTGCAACGCTTGTTTCTTAAGCGTGACGGCTGGCATGCAGAAGACTTAAAAAACCAAAATTTGGACGCCCTGCAAATAGTTAACGGCCATCTCAACAAAGAATGGCTTCGCTCCAAGCAGCTCTGGATCAAGGAATTGCTTAAAGGAAAAAAACTTCCGATTGTTGCCGGGAACGATTCTCATGGCGATTTTAATAAGGGCATTTTTATTAAATGGCCGTTTCTGTTGGTTAAGGAACTCCCCGACTATTATCTATCCCTTCAAAAAACAGGGCTTTATCAAAAAGTTCAGAACAAAGCCGATGTATTTGAAGCAATTTCTTCGGGAAAGACCTTTGTTACCTCCGGCCCTTTTGTAAGCCTGAATAAATCAAATACCTTGACGGAATCGCTCATTTCCAACGCGGAAATAAGCCTTAAGTCAACTGATTTATATTTAATTGTTAAAAGCACTTACGAGTTCGGCGCAATTCAGTCGTTTTCGATTTATCTTGGCATTGTCGGCGCGCCGGGCGAGCAATGCCTTGTTTCCAGAAAGGTTGCGCCGGAAACCTTTGAATTAACGGAACTGCTAATAAAACCCGAAGTTGCAAATGCCAAAAAAGGGTACTTGCGGGCCGAAGTGGTTTGCGGTCTCCAAGGGCCTCTTCATTTTGCGGCGACAAGCCCTTGCTATTTTTATTGCTAAGAAATATAATAACACCATGACGGCGAATCTTTTGAGTTCAATGGATAATTTATACGGCCAGTTGCCGACGGTTACTTGCAAATCCTGCGGGACATGCTGCGTTTCGCCTACCTGCACCCTGGCGGAATTTGTTTACTTAATGGATTTTTGCGTTAAAAATATTCCCGCCCAAACCCTCACGGATCTTTTGCGGCAACCGGCGCGCATGCACGCAACCTGCGCCGGGAATCTTGTTTGTAAATTCTTGCAAAACAAGCAATGCCTCGTGCACGATGGCCGTACCGGCGCATGCAGGCTTTTTGGCGTCCCCACCTTGAGCGAGCTTAACATCGCCTCCATGGAGGAATGCGCACACGGTATAACCGTTGCGCAGGGGCAAAGCGATATCGAATTTATCCAGGATTGGCTGGACGATTTATTTACCTATAACCAAACGCTGTTCGCCTGTTTTTCGGCGCCCTATTTTATTAAAGGGCTCAATCTGGAATGCTGGCTGGACATTTACTTTGAAAACGCGCTCGACTTTGACGTGTTTATTGACATACGCAAAATCATGCACGACAACGTCGACCTGCATTTTCTTGCGGAACGTTGGAAACCTTTGACCTCCATCAAGGAAAAAATAGACAAGATCGCGGTGTTTCACGCCATGCTGGGCGCCGCGCCCGTTTCCGAGCTGCAGGACCTGCTTTTTTCCATCCGCGACGATTACCCCTTAACGGGGACCTATTATTTTGAAGAGGCCCAGGCTTATTTGTTCAGGATCGAACAGGAAAGCAAGCCGGGGCATTGAAGATTTTTTAGCGGAAATCAGCTTCTCTCGGAGTCATACTATAATGCCTTCCGATGCAACAGCACGAAATAATGGTAATCGAGACCAGACTTCATCATGAAAATCCGCACTTGCCACCGATATTATACTGAATTGCGTGTTCCATTTTAGATTCACCTCAAAAACCGCGTCGGAGATTTTTCTTTTGTCGTCGCCTGACAATCTCGATTCAATCACCGCAAGCACATCTATATCGGAAAACTCGTGGTCGTCCCCGCGTGCTTTTGATCCGAAAAGGATGAACTGTTCAACGGAAAACAATGCTTGGATTCCGCCTTTTATTTCGTCCAGAGCGACTTGTTCATTCGCGGTGAGATGGAGCGCCTTGTTATCGTTCATATCAGTAAATTAACATCAACTCAAAACATTGTCAAGCGTGGAGGGGGAAGATTTAGCGGGGATTAAAAGACTAAATCAGGGTAAACAATTCCGACTGCGCCGCTTTTTTATCAAAGGTCAACGTTGTTTCGCAACCCTTGTCATGAGAGGTTAAGCCAATAAGCAGGTCCGCAAGATCGATACTGTGCTTTTTGGCAATGCGACATAGATTTACCACTCTTTCGTGTTCTTCTATCTCAAAAACCGATACGACAAGCAAATTTTCCAGCGCCAAAATGATCTCTGCCCTCGAGTATTCATAAACCGAAGACAATACCCAGATCGTTTCAAGCATCACTATAAAGGGAATAAAAATAAGATCGCCGGCCACCTCCGCGTTTAACAATATTTTCTTAACCACCTGCGCTTGTTTTTCGTCGTCCCGAACAAGAAACCGGACCAAGGCGTTGGTATCGAGGGCCTTCATAAATATTCCCGGCGGATTTTTTCTTTAATAGCCATATGCATGTCTTCGGCGGTCACGTGTTTGCTTCGGCCCGGACGATGCATCACCCCAAAGACATCCCCAACGTGTTTGTTTAAAGGAACCAAGGTCGCCGTGCCCATTTCTTCGTCTACTCTAAAATCAATCTTTTCTCCCGCTTCAAGGTGCAATTTTCTTCGCATTTCCTTGGGAAGCGTCACTTGGCCTTTGCTGGTTATGGTCGCTGTGCTCATAATTATTCCTTACTTAATATTTTATTCCTTACTAATATACATTATGTAATATAGTAAGGCAATTTGCAAGTTTTCTTTTTCGATGGTAAAAAACGCTATTATTTAAGCATGCAAAGGCTGAAGTTGGAAGATGTTGGGGCTTGAGCAAATTGCCGTTTTTTATTGATATGAAAAGAACATTGTTATATAATTAAATTGTTAAAACATCTTTGAGCCTGCCTCAACCTTTGCACCAGATTATAACCGGTTTTGCTATTCCATGGCATAATATTCGGGCACGTTAATGATATTTAATGCTCTCAATCCTCGAGAATTAAAAGGAGGGCAAAGTCGCATGAAAAAACTATTCATTCTAATTACATTGGTATTCGGAACCAGCCAATATTTTTATTGTCAAAAAGCCAATCCTATTTCAGGCCAGAATCAAGATATTGTTGGAAATTGGCAAATGGTTTCTATTCGTGAAGTTTATTGCGATTCTACCGGCAACATTCTTCTTGATACATCGGGTAATTTTAGATATAGCGGATTCGCTAAATTTATAGGCCCGTATGAAATTGATTTACGATATATACCCAACGATACAGCCTACTTTTCTGATACAACAAGATATAGAATAATAAAAAACAATCTTTATTCTTATACTTTATCAGACACACTACAAATCGACACATCAAATGCTGTTGGCAAATGCGAATTAATTACTATAAACGATAGCTTAGTAACAAAAAGCATAGACACGTGCCTATTCTTGTCCATTCGGCACTCAAAAATCGTTTGATCCGGCTTGACCCCGTGCGACAAAACGACTGTTAGGTAAAAATATATACCCCTGCCGGATGAAGTCTATTTTTTCCGCATTGATTCC
>JAQUMP010000144.1 GCA_028718065.1 Chitinivibrionales bacterium
GGGAATCAATGCGGAAAAAATAGACTTCATCCGGCAGGGGTATATATTTTTACCTAACAGTCGTTTTGTCGCACGGGGTCAAGCCGGATCAAACGATTTTTGAGTGCCGAATGGACAAGAATAGGCAGACAAATAAGGGACCTTAATAGTTCTCGCCCAAAAGAAACTTTTACCGGTTATTTTTGAAACCATTTCAAACCTAGACGCACAGCGCGACATTTATTGACGCATATCGTAATTAGTTTAAATAGTTAAAGAAAAGAAGCGCCTGTTCAACAATAAAAAGAAGGAACGAAAGGACGTTTATGGTAAAAGATAATTTTGCGGGTGATCAGAATGAATATTTACATAATCTGGAATTTTCAGGGCCGTATCTTGAAATCCTGCAAAAGATCATAAGTGTCGCTGATATTAACGTTACACGTCCGGATGAGGTTAAAAAATCCATAGCGGTTTTTAACGAATTTTCACGCTTTACGGTAGATTTTGTCAACTGGCACTTAAATTATTACCCATGCTCCGAAGGTCTTGATATTTTTTATGAGGATGGTATTACCCTTGTCTTGTTTTTTGACAAAATGTTGGCAATAATGAAAGAAACCGAAGGTGTTGATTTTGTAAAATGCGAAACATGCTATAATTTTTGCTTTTTTTTGGCATTATTCTGGATTGGATCATTTATGCACAGTTACTATCAACGTAAAACCGAAAGGGGCTTTTTTATTGAGTTACTCCGGAAATTGGAAGAGGATGTTCTTAATGGGTTTCCATGATTTATTTTACGCTTTTTACCTGTGCGAAATAATTTCTTACAATATCATTTACTTCGCTGAAATATGTTTTAAGAAGTTCTTTTTGTTTTTCTTTTTCAGAGATTTTGAAGTCCTTAAATTCGGATTCAATCATCCTAACCACAAACATGTTTTTCTCGTCTTTTTTGCACAAAACCTCATATCCTTTTAACCTTAATGACTGAGTCAATTCTTGATTCTCACGATCCCATATACATATTTCCATTCCATGGTAAGTTTCTGAGAAACAGTAGAGAAATGAAGCCAAGTATAGGTTTCCTTTATTTTCATTGTCCGGAGAGAAATATTGATAGCCAAAATAATCTTCTGTATAAGAGCGTTGGTTTCCCCAACGGACATTTTTGTTTTCTTTTATAATTTCTTCTATTAGGCGAGCGATATAAAGATTTGCTTGGGGAGTGCTGAAATCAATTTTTTTAATTTCCTTCACGAGAGTCACCTTTCGAAAATATTTGGCAAGAGATTCAACAAAAACGTTTTTTGATCTCTTATCCGATTCCTCCATTTTTTTTATTAATTCACTCCAATCTTTGATTTCCCAGGCCTTCCAGTCTTCAGCTTTTTCTTTGATTTTATGAGCTGAAAGTAAAATGCATTTTGAATTATCTAGTAATTTTGGATATTCGTCCCGGTGGTAATTTTGATCAAATAATTTAACCTCAATAATTACAGGCTTATCGTCTTTCTGTATTCCTTTGGATTTAATAACAATATCAGGCCGTGAATTATCGATAGTATATTCGCGATTAATAGCATGCGTTTTTTGATCGAATTCTATTCCAAAGAACTCTGTGAAAATATTAGCCATATCCTGCGATGCTTGAACTGCCGCAACCAGCATATCTGATGCATCATTTTCTTTATAGAATCTTTCGCCTAATGAATCAAAAAAGCTATTTAATTCGTTTTTCGTGTCCATTTAGAAAATTCTCCAATTATTAAAAATATGTTATGTGAAAAACGCAAATTTATCAAACAAAATTCAAACTTTATCCACAATTATAATTATTTTATTTTTTCCTATAGGCCTCCCAAAAATATCCCCCTGAATCATCCCTGAATTTCCAGGCCAATATTTTTATCTCCCGCACCGATGTTTTCATATTCTCCGACACAGGCAAATCCAACCGCTTGAAACGTTTCACTCTAAACCAAATCTTATAAATCCAGAACAATTTCGGTATTGCGGTCGTGTTGGAAACTCGTGCAAACACATCCCATATTTCATTTATAATTACTTCCGTTTCAACATGCGTGCAACAGTCGGCACCTGCCCATCGACACGTTACACTTAAAATATTTCTCTTCGCTATCAACTGCTTCAATAAAAACGTCTTTGTAATCCGGCCTTAAAAAATCAAAATACTTTTTATTAAAACAAGGCTTGCCGCTTGTTTTGGTTATATCCCGCAGCAGGAAATAGGCTGTTACCGCAATCCAATAAGATTTCAGGAAATCCCCTTTAAAATAAACAAGAATGCTTTTCTCGCATTGCAGCCTGGCAATATGCAAATCAATTACCCTATCGGAAACGCTCATAATTTTGTAATCCTTCATAATCATATTTATTCCAACCTTGTTTTACTCCTAAAAAAATAACATCAGAATGCGACATTAGATGTCGCGCCATACCGCTATATTTAATTAAAACATTTTCAAAGGAGCAAAGTATTATGAACGGGAAAAGCAATTCTCATCAGGAAAAAGCCAAACCCAACGGCAAGCGCATGATCCGGCTGGAGCAGAGCCAGAAACTTATAATGCAAGCGGAAAAAATATTGGACGGTCCGTTGTTAACCTACTGGAATTCAGAGAATGGAGTTATTACCAGAGAGGATGCCGAAGCGTTTCATACGCTTCTTGCAGGAATGAAATTCTGCCCAAAACTCTACCTTTGCCTTACATCCAAGGGCGGAACCGGCCTCGCTTCGCTGCGCATCGCAACCTTGCTGCGCAGTTATTGCAAATCGCTTATCGTTTTAGTGCCGGTTCGGGCAGAATCGGCGGCAACAATGCTTGCATTGGCTGCGGATGAAATTCAGCTTGCCCCGCAGGCAAACCTGAGTCCCGTGGACACTTCAATCCAACATGCGCTTTCGCCGCTGGACCACGAAAACGATCATGTAAGCGTCGGCCAGGACGAACTTGCGCGCATCGTTAGTTTATGGCAAAAAGAAGCAAAAAACAGTCCTTCAAATCTGTATCCGGAATTGTGGCGCTATATTCATCCGCTGGTAATAGGCGCAGTTGACAGGGCCAATTCCTTATCGCTCAAACTGTGTGACGCCTTGATGTCATTTCATATATCCGATGCAAAAGTACGGCAAAAAATAGCCGAAACGCTTACCATGGCATACCCGACGCACGCTTACCCCATTCTTCTCCAGGAAACCAAAGCAATCGGCATTCCAGCTAAAGCAATGGCCCCGGAACTCGAAAATATTCTCTCGGCTCTATTGGAGTATTATTACGAGGCCGGCAAATTTAAACGCACCGACCGTGACAAGGATTATCATCATGACGATGAGATAGCGGCTTTCATTGAAAGAACGGGTAAAATTGCTTACTTTCGCCTTGATCGTGACTGGTATTACCGGCCGGAGGAAAAACGGTGGACGTCTATGCATGTTAATAACGGGTGGTATCTTGCGGATTTGATAAAAAATAAAGTTGTGGAAAAACCGTTGAATATCGGGTGAAAAATTATTGCTGAAATAATTTATCTCCCCCTCCTGTTTCCCGGCCAGAGGATCTTATGCATCTGTAAACCAAGCCGCACGGGCGCGTCGCTTTTTACAATCCAATGCGCCAGCAGCGCCGGTTTAAGCGTGCCCAAATTCGGCGAAAATATAACGGTGCATTTTTTGTGGAGCGCATGGCGTTTAACAAAACGCACGGCCCAGGCAAAATCAGCGCGGCCGGAGATCACGAATTTGCATTCATCGCGGCGCGTTAGCGATGCGATATTGCTTTTGTCAAAACTATCCCCCATGCCGCTGCCGGGGCATTTTATATCCATGATGCGATAACACCTTTTGTCAATAAGCGAAATCGGCAGCGATCCGTTGGTTTCCACCAGAACCGTGTATTTTTTTTTGAGCAAGGCGCGGCAAAGCGCGTTGGTTTCTTTTTGCAGGAGCGGCTCACCGCCGGTAATTTCCACGAGCGTTGTTTTAAAAGACCCAATGGCCGCTAAAATCCGGCCGATGCTCATGACCCTGCCCTGGGCCGTCCTGCGTGAATAGGGGGTATCGCAATAGGAACAGGCCAGGTTGCAACCGGAGAGCCTTATGAATATACACACCTGTCCGGTGAATGAAGATTCACCCTGGATGCTTTTAAAGATTTCACAAACCGTGAGAGTATGCATGATAGGATAATTTAAGATTTTTTGAAATAGGCCGCGCAGTTGTCGGGGGTTTCGTAGATTTCCACCCGGCTTACTTTACAGCCGCTATGCGGCGCCAATTTTTTTGCAAGCTGCTCAAAAACATATTTGGCGAGCAGTTCCGAAGAAGGATTGGCAATGGCATCCTTGAGGCGCACGTTAAGGTCGGTATGATCGAGATTGTCGGTTATCTCCTTAAGAAACGCTTTTAATAATTTAAAATCGATGCCGATGCCCGCCTTGTTCAGGATGCCGCAGCGCACGCAGGCCTTTACCTGCCAGTTGTGTCCATGCAGGTTTTCGCACGGACCATCATAATGAAGCAACCGGTGGGCCGAGGAAAAATGAGAAGTCGTTGTTATTTCGTACATAGGCCGGCTCCTTTAAATACGCATACCAGCTAACAAAATATATTTTTTAAGCTGAAATGACGGAATTTAGATGATATTATCAAGACTACCATGGATTTTAACTTCGTCAGTATTATCGGCCTCATTGCCGGCGGTTGCACCACCCTTGCCGTTGTGCCCCAGATACTAAAAATATTCCGTACTAAATCCACGCGCGATATCTCGCTGGGCACGTCCCTGATTACTTTTATCGGTCTTGTGTTCTGGACCCTTTACGGCATAGCCTTAAAGCAACCGCCCATCATTTTTGCCAACGGCGTATCGCTTGTCTTGGTCGGGGCCGTGCTGGGGTATAAACTCAAGTATAAATAATGGAATAAATTATATTCAGCAATACGCGATGGTTAAAAAAGCAGCCAGCCCATCGAGCAAGCAAGCCCGGCCGATTCTGCGTGTCATTGATGCAAATGTCAATCGCCTGCGCGAGGCCTTGCGGGTAATGGAGGAATATTACCGGTTTATTCTTGTCGATAAAACCGGCGCCGGCCGCTGCAAAAGGCTGCGGCATGGGCTCGAAAAAATAGAACAAGAAATCGGGCGGACGGCGCTGCTTGCCTGCCGCGACACGCGGCGCGATCCTTTTGCCGGGCCGGAGCATCGCGAGCGCGCCCGCCACCGCGGCGGCAAGGCCCTGTTTGTTGCCAATTGTAAACGAAGCCAGGAGGCCGCCCGGACGATCGAGGAATACGGCAAGGTCCTGGGGACCAATCCGGACGCGTGCCGCCGGGCCAAACAGATCCGCTTTACACTCTATGCCCTCGAAAAACAAAGCATTCGGAACAATGACCTATGAGTAAAGAAGCCAAAACCGAATCCGCCGAAACAAGGGCTAAAAAAAAGCCCGCGGCCACCGCCCATTTTATGCTCGAAATCTGGGGCGTGGTATTTTGTTCGTTCGGCATTCTGGTGGTTATTTCTTTAGTGTCGCACCTGCTTCAGGGCGGCGCGAATGTTTTAGGGCGCTACGTGGGCGCCGACCTTGCCGTGGGACTTATCTACCTTTTCGGGAATATTCCCGCCTTTTTCTTTCCGGTCGTTCTGATCGGGCTGGGCTGGAGCTACCTCGGCGGTTCGCTTTCGCGTCCGCGGCTGCTGCTCTTCGGGTTTTTGTTTACTTTTGAGATCTGCGGAGTTTTGGCGCTGGCCGACATTCCCTTCTTCGGCATTAAGGATTTTAATTTTCCGGATAATGCCTGCGGCAACGCGCAGGCGTATTGCTTTTGGCTGGTTTTCGGGCCGCACGTGCTCGGCCCCTGCTTTATTATGGCGCTGGCGCTTATCATTACGATTGCCGCGGCGCTCCGTACCAATATTTCCACGGTCATCGCCATTGTCTGGCGTTTTTTAAAGGCCCTTTCGCTGTGGGCGATTGCCTTGTTCAAGCGCAGGCCCGCCCCGGTTTCCGAACCGGTCGCGGAGCCGGCGGCGGCTAAAAAGAGCCGCCAGAAGAAAATTATACCGGAAGCGCTTCCGGCCGCCGCCGAGGAAGGGTCTGTTGACCCATCGGAAAAAATCCCGCCGACCGTGCCGGGAGCTTTGCCCCAGGACCCTTTTGAGGCCGAATCCGACCGGGTCATGGAAGAAGAACTCGCCGTTTTCAGGGCCAAAAAGAACGAGCCCATTAAAATCACCACGATCGAAACCGCCGATTTTACGACCGAGTTTACCGACGAGAAAATCGACCCTGTTCTGGAAGAGGCTCTTATCGAGAACGCGGTGGAAGAGACGCCGGTCGCGGCCAAGCACCGCTCGGCGATTTTAAGCAGCAAAACCGCCAAGCCCTACGTTTTGCCGCACCCCGATATCCTCACGGAACCGCCGCCGGTCTCAAGCCTTATCGACCGGGAGGGCATCGAACGCCATTCGCACATCCTGGAAAAAACGCTCATGAATTTCGGCATCGAGGGCAAGGTGGTTAACGTGAGCCCCGGGCCGATCATTACGCGCTATGAAATCGAGCTGGCGCCCGGGGTCAAGGTGAGCAGGATCATAAGTTTACAGGATGATATTTCCATGGCCGTGGGCGGCCAGAAGATCCGCGTGGAGGCGCCCATTCCGGGCAAGGCCGCCATCGGCATCGAACTGCCCAACCAAAACCGCCAGACCGTTTACTTTAAGCATATCTTGGTCTCGGACCAGTTCCAGAAAACCGGGGCCAAGCTGCCGATCGTGGTGGGCCGCAATATTTCGGGTTTACCCTTTGTCACGGACATCACCAAGATGCCGCACATGCTTATTGCCGGCCAGACCGGTTCGGGCAAGAGCGTGGCCATGAATTCCTTTATTTGCAGCCTGCTCATGACCAAATCCCCGCAGGAGCTGCGCCTTATTTTAATCGACCCTAAAAAAGTGGAGATGGCCTATTACGAGGGCATTCCGCACCTGCTGGCGCCGGTGGTGACCGAATCGCGCGAAGCCGTGAAGGCGCTGCATTGGGCCACGATCGAAATGGGCCGGCGCTACGACCTGCTCAAAAAGGTGGGCGCACGCAACATCGATTCGTTCAATATGCGTCTGGAGAGCGGCCGGATCGCCGACGACATCTTGACGGAAGAAGAAAAGGTCGCCTTGCCGTTCATCGTGATCGTGGTGGACGAGCTGGCCGACCTCATGATTACGGCCCGCGGCGACGTGGAAACCCTGGTGCAGCGCATCGCCCAATTGGCGCGCGCCGTGGGGCTGCACCTGATCGTGGCCACGCAGCGGCCCTCGGTGGACATCATTACCGGCCCGATCAAAGCTAATCTTACTTCGCGCGTGGCGTTCCGCACGATTCAATCGGTGGATTCGCGCACGATCCTGGGCTACATCGGTTCGGAAAAGCTCCTGGGCAACGGCGATATGCTTTTCCTGCGCAACGGGGCCAGCGACATCGAGCGCTTTCACGGCGCCTTTATTTCCGAGGAGGACGTGGAAATAATTACGGGCGAAATCAAAAAACAAAACGTAGAAATTGACAAATTAGAGAGCTTCGACGAAACCGGCCAGGAGTCTATGAATGGCGAGGGCGAAGGCGGCAGCGGCGTCAGTGACGACCGCGACGAGCTTTTTGCCGAGGCCGCGCGCATGGTGGTTTCCATCGGCCAGGGCTCCACCTCGCTGCTGCAACGCCGCATGAAAATCGGCTTTGCGCGCGCCGGGCGGCTTATGGACGAGCTGGAACAGGCCGGGATCGTGGGACCGCAGGA
>JAQUMP010000145.1 GCA_028718065.1 Chitinivibrionales bacterium
GCCCCTCTCCGAATCGGAGAGGGGAAAAGGGGTGGCCCTGAGCGAAGCCGAAGGGCCGGGGGTGAAGGGGTGCGGTCAAATATGGCAAAAACGGAATATGTCTTTCTTCAAAGAATTCTCTGTTTAACCAAATTTCTTTAAATTTCCCGCGATTCTTTCGCGTACGGGCATAGGGTCTATGGCAAATTCCCGGCCTGTTATCATTTCGTAAAGTTTAATATAGCGGTAGGAAAGTTCTACGATAAGTTCTTTGGGCGCCGGAGGCAGTTCCTTGTCGTTATACGGATCGCAGTGGTCTTTAAACCACAGGCGCAAGAATTCCTTGTCGATGTTTTCGGGCTCCTGCCCTTTCGTAAAGCGCTCCTGATAGGTCGCCGCGATCCAGTAGCGCGACGAATCGGGCGTGTGAATTTCGTCAATCAGGGTGATTTCGCCTTTGTCATCCAGACCGAGCTCGTATTTGGTATCAACCAGAATCAGGCCGTTTTTTGCGGCAATCTGAGTGCCGCGTTCAAAAAGTTTAAAGGCAATCGATGCGAGCTTGTCCCAGGTTTTTTGGTCGATGATGCCGCGCTCAACGATTTGTTGCGCCGAAATGGATTCGTCGTGCGCGTCGGATTTGGTCGTGGGCGTAAGAATGGGTTTGTCGAATTTCTGACTTTTGACCATATTGTCCGGCAGGATATTGCCGCAAATAGTGCGGCTGCCTTTGGCATAGAGCATCCAGGCGGAAGTGTCGGTTGAGCCGGTAAGATAGCCGCGCACCACGAATTCTATCGGGAACACGCGGCATTTTTTGGCAACGGTTACGTTGGGATCGGGAATTTGGATAACATGATTGTTTACAATATCCCGCGTCTGTTCAAACCAGAAGGCGCTGACCTGGTTTAATACCTGGCCTTTAAAAGGGATCGAGGCCAGAATCCGGTCGAAGGCGCTCTGGCGGTCGGTGGTTATTAAAATGAGCTTGTCACCGAGATCGTAACTATCACGCACCTTGCCTTTCTTGCCGTTTGCAAGAGGCAAAAAAGAGGTGTCGGTGAGGCAATTGTTTAAATTTTTGGCGATAAGGTCGTACGAGATCATTCCCTCTCCTTTTAAAAATAGTGCCGGAATAAAAATGCTTTATCGGTTATAACATTTAAAATATGTTTTTGTGCATTTCGGACGCTCAATTAATGAAGTTAGGCCACTTCCTCGGGAATATTCGGAATAATATTCTTGCCCTATTAAGGTTAACAAAAGGCTATTTTATGAAAGGCTGATCCCTATAAATTATTGCCTATCTTATTAAAGTTAAAGGATTAAATTTCATGGCAAAATCCTCTGCCGAAAATACCAAAGAAGAACCCATCGAAAAACAGCTTTGGAAAGCAGCCGATAAGCTTCGCAAAAATATCGATGCCGCGGAATATAAGCACATCGTTCTTGGCTTAATCTTCCTGAAATATATTTCCGATGCTTTCGAAGATTTACATACCAGACTTAAAGAGGGCAAAGGCGAATACAAAGGTGCGGACCCGGAAGATAAAGACGAATACAAAGCGGAAAATGTGTTTTTTGTGCCACCCTCTGCCCGCTGGAGCTTTCTTAAATCCCATGCCAAGCAGCCGACCATCGGCAAAACCGTAGATGAATCCATGGATGCCATTGAACGTGAAAATCCATCGCTGCGCGACGTATTACCCAAAACTTACGCGCGCGGCAACCTGGACCCAACCAGCCTTGGCGGGCTGATAGACCTTATCAGCAATATTGCTCTTGGCGATGCCAAAGCCCGCAGCGCCGATGTTCTTGGCCATGTTTTTGAATACTTTCTTGGTGAATTCGCGCTTGCCGAAGGCAAACAGGGCGGACAGTTTTATACGCCACGCAGTATTGTCGAGCTATTGGTAAAAATGCTGGAACCATACAAAGGCCGGGTTTTTGATCCGTGTTGCGGTTCGGGTGGAATGTTTGTTCAGTCCGAAAAACTGGTAGCCGAACACCAAGGGAAAGCAAACGATATTTCCATTTACGGGCAGGAAAGTAACCAAACGACATGGCGCTTGGCAAAAATGAACCTTGCTATTCGCAGCATAGACAGCTCACAGGTAAAATGGAATAACGAAGGTTCTTTTTTAAACGACGCTCACAAAGATTTAAAAGCCGATTTTGTTATCGCCAATCCGCCGTTCAATGACAGCGATTGGAGCGGTGATTTATTGCGTAATGATGGCCGCTGGAAATACGGCACACCGCCGGCCGGAAATGCAAACTACGCCTGGATTCAGCACTTTCTTTATCATTTAAGCCCCAGCGGCGTTGCCGGGTTTGTGTTGGCAAAAGGATCGCTAACTTCCAAAACATCCGGCGAAGGTGAAATTCGGAAAGCGCTTGTTGAAGCGCGGCTGGTTGATTGCATAATAAATCTTCCGCCCAAATTATTTCTGAACACCCAGATTCCCGCTTGTCTCTGGTTTTTAAGCCGGAATAAAGCTAATGGCGGATATAGAAACCGGATTGATGAAATATTGTTTATTGATGCAAGGAACGAAGGACATTTAATAAACCGCAGGACAAAAGAACTTTCCGAAGAAGATATAAAAAAGATTTCCGGAACGTATCACGAATGGCGAAAATTAAAAGGCAAATACGAGGATGTAAAGGGATTCTGCAATTCTGTAAAATTAGAACGAGTAAAAGAGCTCGATTATGTGCTTACGCCGGGGCGGTATGTCGGGCTGCCGGAGGATGAGGATGATTTTGATTTTAAGGAGAGGTTTACAAAATTAAAAGTTGAATTGGAGGGGCAACTAAAAGAAGAAGAAAAACTGAATGAGGCGATTAGGGAGAATTTGAAGAAGGTGAAAATTGTCTGAACCTTGATTTAAAGGATTATAGGATTAGCATGATTAAAAAATCAAGAAATCAGGAAAATCAAGTGAATCATGGTTCAGACAAGGGGCGGTAAGGAATGAGTGAATGGAAGGAATGCAAATTAGCTGATGTGGCCGAAAAATTCGCAATGGGTCCATTTGGCTCAAATATAAAAGCGGAAAATTTTGTGGATTCAGGCGTACCGGTAATCCGAGGTACTAATCTGAATTATTATAAATATGTCGATGGGAAATTCGTTTTCCTGACAGAAGATAAAGCAGACCAGCTAAGGTCAAGCAATTGTTTTCCTGGTGACCTTGTATTCACTCATAGAGGAACACTTGGCCAAGTCGGAATTATCCCTGAAAGTAAATACACGCGTTACGTTATTTCACAATCTGGAATGAAAGTAACGGTTAACAGCAAATTAGTGGACAATCATTTCCTTTTTTATTTTTTCAGATCAGACATAGGGCAACATGAATTATTGCAGCACGAATCGCAAGTTGGTGTCCCGTCAATAAGTAATCCGTTAACATCTTTAAAATCCGTTTCGTTAAAGCTCCCCCCTTTTCCCGAACAACGCGCCATCGCCTCAGTCCTTTCCAGCCTCGACGACAAAATCGACCTGCTCCACCGCCAGAACAAAACGCTCGAAGCAATGGCCGAAACGCTTTTCAGACAGTGGTTTGTGGTGGAGACTGTTTCTAATAAAATTACCACTCTTGGCGAGTTTGCCCAGAATATACGACAAAACGTAAAAGTTGAGGATTTAGGGAAATTTAATAATTATGTTGGCCTTGAACATATTCCAAAAAAATGTATAACATTATCGGGCTGGGGGAAACCTGGCGATTTGGAAAGCAACAAATCGATCTTTTGTAAAAATGATATTCTTTTTGGTAAACTTCGTTCTTACTTTCATAAGGTCGTTTTCACACCAATTGATGGCGTTTGTTCCACAGATATTCTTGTGCTCCGTCCAAAGAAAGAAGAATGGTTCTCGTTCTGCCTTTTTTGGTTTTTTAGTAAAGACGTTGTTGAACATTCTGATTTGGGCTCGGGCGGCACAAGGATGCCAAGAACTAATTGGGAGATTTTATCAAGCTTTCAAATCCCTAAACCGGATTTAAAGACTATCGCAGAATATGATAAAATTATTCGGCCAATGATTAACAAAATGTCATTTAATATTTTCCAGATCCAAAATCTCGAAAATCTCCGCAACACTCTTTTACCCAAACTAATGTCCGGCGAAGTGCGAGTAGCATTATGACTGATTTAATTCCCCCTCATGGCGGTTTCCGCACCCTGCGAAGCTTTATCACCGCGCAGCAGGTTTACGACGCTACGGTAATTTTTTGCAACCGTTTTATTGACAAACGCTCGCGCACGCACGACCAAATGACCCAAGCCGCCCGCAGCGGCGTGCAGAACATTGCCGAGGGCAGCCTGGCTGCGGCCACATCCAAGAAAACGGAATTAAAACTTACCAGCGTTGCCCGCGCCAGCCTGGGCGAGCTTTTACTTGACTACGAAGACTATTTGCGTCAGCATGGCTTAAGGCTGTGGGGAAAGAACAGCCCGGAAGCGCTAAAAGTAAGAAAAAAATTGTCAGAAAAGTCGGACGAGTCGGACAAGCCTGACGGGTCTGCCAAGTCTGACCTGCCTGACTGGCTTTGCCTGCCTGCTGATGTTTTTGCCAACACCCTGATTTGCCTTATTAACCAGGCCAGCTTTTTACTGTGGCGGCAGATGCAAAGACTTGAGCAAGATTTTATAAAAGAGGGCGGATTTACGGAACGGTTGTATAATGTAAGAAAAGCCGCCAGGGCAAAACAATGACAACCGATAAAATAACCGAATCCGCCATAGAAAAATTTGCCATAGAATTGCTGGAAAAGCAGGGCTACCATTATGTTTATGGCCCAAGCGTCGCCCCAGACAGCGAAACCCCGGAACGCAAAACCTTTGAAGATGTTATTTTTTTAGACCGCCTAACCGCGAGCATAGCTCGTTTAAACCCCAAAATTTCAGCCGATGCGCGCGGAGATGCTGTAAAGCAGCTTTTCCGCCTAAATTCGCCGGAGCTTATAGCGAACAACGAAGCTTTTCACCGTATGCTCACCGAAGGAATCAAGGTAACTTACCAAAAAGACGGCAACACCCGCGGTGACTTGGTTTGGCTCATTGATTTTAATTCTCCGGATAACAATGACTTTTTAGTCGTGAATCAGTTTACGGTAATAGAGAACAATGTTAATAAAAGACCGGATGTTATACTTTTTGTAAATGGCCTGCCGCTTGTAATTTTAGAACTTAAAAATCCCGCGGACGAAAATGCTACGGTATACTCCGCTTTTCAGCAAATACAAACTTACAAACAGGCAATTCCCCGGCTATTTGCATATAATGGTTTTATAGTCATTTCCGATGGATTAGAGGCCAAGGCCGGAACAATTTCGTCTGCCTTTAGCCGCTTTATGGCCTGGAAAACATCAGACGGCAAGATCGAAGCTTCGGCGCTCATAGGCCAACTGGAAACACTTATAAAAGGAATGCTTTGCAAGGAAACTCTGCTCGATCTTGTCCGCCATTTTATTGTTTTTGAAAAATCAAAAAAAGAAGACAAAAATACCGGCATAATAACAATAGAAACAGTTAAAAAACTTGCGGCCTATCACCAGTATTACGCGGTCAACCGTGCCGTGGAATCTACCTTGCGGGCCGCTGGCTTTACCGCTGCAAAACCCAAACAAACAGATTGCCCCATGGTAATGGAATCCCCGGCAAGCTATGGCGTGCCGGACACGGAAACACAGCCCATCGGCGATAAAAAAGGCGGCGTGGTCTGGCATACGCAAGGCAGCGGCAAATCCCTTTCCATGGTTTTTTATGCGGGCAAAATTGTACTGGCAATGGATAACCCGACCATTGTAATGATTACCGACCGCAACGATTTAGACGACCAGCTTTTTGACACCTTTGCAGCCTCTAAACAGCTATTGCGGCAGGAGCCGGTTCAGGCGGAAAATCGTGAACAACTTAAAGAACTTTTAAAGGTGGCATCGGGCGGGATTGTTTTTACAACTATTCAAAAATTCCAGCCCGAAGAAGGCAATATTTATGAAAAGCTTTCGGATAGAAAGAACATTATTGTAATTGCCGACGAGGCGCATCGCACCCAATACGGTTTTAAGGCAAAAACCATAGATGCTAAAGATAAAAATGGAAATATTGTCGGCAAAAAAACCGTTTACGGCTTTGCCAAATATATGCGCGATGCTTTACCGAATGCAACATGTTTGGGCTTTACCGGCACGCCCATAGAAAATAGCGATGTAAACACCCCCGCTGTTTTCGGCAATTATGTTGACGTATACGATATCGCCCAGGCTGTTACCGACGGCGCGACAGTTCGAATTTATTACGAGAGCCGTTTAGCCAAAATCGGCCTGAGCGCGGAAGGTAAAAAACTTGTTGCAGAGCTGGACGATGAGCTTGACCAGGACGAACTGACCGAAACCCAAAAAGCCAAAGCCAAATGGACGCAGCTCGAAGCGCTTATCGGCAGCGAAAACAGGATAAAACGCATTGCGCTTGATATTGTCAATCATTTTGAGGAGCGCCAAGAAGTAATCGACGGCAAGGGAATGATTGTAACCATGTCCCGCCGGATTGCCGCGGAACTCTATAAGGAAATAATCAAAATACGGCCGCAATGGCACAGCGATGATTTGCGGAAAGGTGTTGTAAATGTAGTTATGACTTCCGCTTCTTCCGACGGCCCGGAAATTTCAAAGCATCATACGACAAAAGATCAACGCCGGGCATTATCCGATAGAATGAAAAACCCACAAGACGAACTCAAACTTGTAATTGTCCGGGATATGTGGCTGACCGGCTTTGATGTTCCTTGTTTGCATACGCTTTACATAGACAAACCCATGCAAGGGCATAATTTAATGCAGGCAATTGCGCGTGTAAACCGGGTATATAAAGATAAAACCGGTGGTTTGATCGTGGATTATCTGGGTATTGCCGCAGACCTTAAAAAAGCGTTATCATTTTACTCCGATAACGGCGGCAAAGGCGACCCGGCGATTACGCAGGAAAAAGCAGTTCAGGTTATGCTTGAAAAACTTGAAATTGTTTCGCAGTTGTTCCACGGTTTTGCCTACGAAGAATATTTTGAAGCAGATACGAGCAGAAAACTTTCGCTTATCCTGGAGGCGGAAGAGCACATACTTGGGCTGGATAATGGCAAAAAGAGGTTTGTGGATGAAGTTACGGCGCTGTCACAGGCTTTTTCCATTGCTATTCCGCATGAACAGGCAATGCATGCAAAGGATGAAATCGCCTTTTTTCAGGCGGTAAAATCCAGATTAGCAAAATTCGACCGGACCGGAGAAGGTAAAAGCGATCTGGAAGTTGAGACTGCGATCCGGCAGGTTATTGACAAAGCGTTGGTTACCGAACAGGTTATTGATGTATTTGACGCCGCGGGCATAAAAAAACCGGACATTTCAATTCTTTCGGAGGATTTTCTTTTAGAAGTGCAAAACATGGAGCATAAACATATAGCCCTGGAAGTTCTTAAAAAACTGCTCAACGACGAAATTAAGGCGCGTATAAAAAAGAATTTAATTCAGGGAAAATCTTTAATGGAAATGCTCGAAAATTCCATCCTGAGATATCACAATAAAATTTTAACAGCCGCCGAGGTCATCGAAGAGCTGATAAAGCTAAGCAAAGAAATTAAAGAAATGGACAAAGAACCCAAGGAAATGGGCTTGTCCGACCTGGAATATGCTTTTTACACCGCGATTGCCAATAACGATAGTGCTAAGCAGGTTATGGAAAAAACCAAATTGCGGGAATTGGCGGTGGTGCTT
>JAQUMP010000146.1 GCA_028718065.1 Chitinivibrionales bacterium
GTTCTCTTCCGATCTATCAATCCTATCCGGGCGAGCAGGCAATTATCAGCGGTGGAAAACTCCTGAGCGGCTTTACGGTCGGCAGTGACGGACGCTGGACGCTCAACCTAAAAGCCGCCTATACTGCGCTGTGGAACAGCGGTTGGCAATTCGGGCAAATCTGGGTGAACGGCAAAAACGCCTCGTGGCCTATTCGCCCAACGCGCGGCAGCGACCGTTTTAGGATCGCCGCAGCCGCGGCGCAATCGGCCCCGCCGCAATACAGCGATCCCGTTTTGCCGACCCAGGTGGGCGACCGATGGTCGCTGGTACAGGGCGGCATTGCGCAATATGCCAACGATCGATTCGGGTTTAATGCCGGCGAGCTCAATCCCAACTGGACCAATCTTACGGATGTAAGGATCGAAGCATGCTCCAAAGGGTCCGCCTCGAACATTATTCCTATTAAGTCAATATCGGGAACCACGGTCACCATGATTTCGCATGCTTTTGATATCGACGTCGGCTCGGCCTGGCGCAGAATGAACGTTTACGAGGACCTGGACCAAACCTCCGGAGGCGCTCATCCGGGTGAGTTCTACCTTAACCGTTCCACCGGTTTGTTGACCTATGTCCCCCGCTCAGGAGAAACACCGGCGTCATCAACGATCATTGCCCCGGCCCTTTACGAATTAATAATAATTGCCAACACCCCGCGTTACACGGCAACGGCCGCACTGGCGGGAAACATAACATTTAAGGGCCTCACCTTTTCCCATACCAATTCAAATGCGCTTAACGTTGGCGTTATCGGCGTGGCCTCGGGATTGTACACCGATCCGGTCGGCGCGGTCAGCGCCGTCGGGGCCGCCAACATTACCTTTGACGGATGCACCTTCGAACATCTCGGCAGCGAAGGCGTGATTTTTGGACAGGGGTCAAACCACAACACCGTGCAGAATTGCCTGGCCCACGATCTTGGCGGTGGCGCCTTCTGGGCCGGAGCCAAGGACCGTGACAAAACAAGCGTTGCCGATTCTCTTCCCGCAAATGTAAACAACCCTCGCACCGCGTACACCGACGTCGGAAACACGACCTTCTCAAACAACCTTGTCTATGATTTCGGCACTGTTTACACGCTTACGGCCGGTCTGTTTATAAGTCGCGGTCCGTCAAACCGGATAATTCACAACGAAATATATAATGGTCCGAGTTTTGGCGTTGTCCTCGGCGACGACCCCGGCACGGACATCGACGCCGCCTATCCAACGTCAAACGGTTATGTAGGCTATAATCATATTCATGACATGGGGTTTGGCGGGTCTGCTTTTACCGCTGATTTCGGCGGACTTTACACGGTGGGCCCGCAGGTAGGCACGATTATTGAGTATAATAAAATCCACGATATTTATTCTTCTTTTTTTACTCCCAACGGACACGACGCTATTCCTTTATATAACGACGACCGCTCCTCCGGACTCACAATCCGGTTTAATTTGGTTTACGCCACCAATAATAAAATTGAACAGACCAAGGGCATGCACCATAGTGAATATAACAACATTCTTTTTTCGGCTTATGGCGCGCACAGCGGCGGCTATGGCAACGATGGCCATTTCCCCATGATCCACTCGCCGCCGCTCATTGCCGGTGAACTGGCGGTAAATTTTACCCGCAACATCGTGCAGTGGAGCACTCCCAACAATCCGGTCGAAACGCCCCAGGCCGATATTTATGTTCAAACAACGAACTTCCAGGCGGACAGCAACTTGTATTTTCAGAACGGAGTGACCTTGGTAAATTATGCCCCGAATATATCATTTGCAGGCTGGCGCGCGCTCGGCCGGGATGTGCATTCAATTGTAAATCAGGACCCGCTCTTTAACAATCCGGCCACCGGGGATTTTAGCTTAAAAGCGGGCTCTCCGGCGTTGACGCTTGGATTTATTGACTTTAGCGCGGCCATTGCAAATGCGGGAACAACCGGAGCGGTTGGGGCGCAGTAGACCTTTATCATGTACACCTTTATCAGCAACACTTTCCAAAGGAAAATGGAATGCCTTCGATAAAACATTCTTTCTTTACAGTATCGAAATCAGCGATTCTTTCCCTCTCCGCCCTCGCCATCCTTGCCGTTTCCGCCGCTGCCGGAACATTCTCGGTTTATCACGTCGGCAATTCCTTAACCGGCGACTTGTTTTACGATTTTAAAAACGTGGCGACAAGATACGAGGCGACCCAGGGCAACTCCTACACCTGGGGACTTCACTTCTGGGCCGGCCATTGCCTTACGATTATCTATCTGCATCCGGATTCCACCGACGGGACCGGCGTGCAGACGGCCGTGGGTCTTACCAATACCTCGTCATGGGCGGCGGCCAACACCGTGCCCTGGACCACGGCCTTGCCGAACAATCATTGGGACGTTGTAACCATGCAGCCGTTTCCGGCGGGCGATCAAGGCCCTAATTTACTTAAAGATAATATTGCGGCAGTAAACGGCATGATCGCCAAAGCCAAATTAAACAATAGCAATGCATCCACCCGGTTTTTTATTTATGGCGCGTGGTCGGAGGTCACAATCGCCGATCCCGGCCTTTTTAGCCGGACCTACTCGGCCGCGACCATAAAATTATCGAACCCGGACAGCACGCCCGGTTCAACCTGCCGCGATTTTATTGAGATGCTCTGCGACAGCGTGCGCAAAACCAATCCCGACGTTTCCGTGATTCCGGTAGGAGAAGTGCTTTATGCTTTAGACCAAAAGATGCAAAACCACGAGTTCAACGACTTTACTTCCCTCATCCAATTCCACCGCGGCAATATTCACGGTAACTCGGCGGGCCAGAATGTGGCCGCCTGGACCGCTTACGCCGTTATCTTTAAAAAATCCCCGGTCGGCCTGGCCAACGATTCCATGCCCAACGGTATCGACGACGCCGGGTATACCAATGTCCAAACCATAAATGACCATGATAAACTGCTCATGCAACAGACAATATGGGAGGTTGTAACGGCAATGAACAAATACACCAATGTCCTGCCCCCGGCAACGGCGATCGCTTTTCCGGCAAAAACAAAAACCGAACTGCCGCGTTTTTTTGCAACGCTAAAAACGATCGGCTATACCCTCATACAACCGGAATTCGTAAGCATAAAATATTACGATTTACAAGGAAGAATCGTTTGTTCTTTAATAAACAAAATCCAAGGGCCGGGGAGTTTTATCGTTAAAACGCCGACGGCATTACGGCCGGGCAATGTTTATGTCCGGGAATTTGCGGCCGGGGATTTTGTCGCACAAGAGCAATTCTCGGTGATACGATAAGTCAACAACACAAAAAATCCGGAGCTCCCCAATGCAAACGACCCCATTCGGAACGGCGCTATTCATTGTCCTGGCTGGAACTTTTGCCGCATTCGGCCAGATCATATCATTAACGGGCGCGGTCGTCGACGCGCAAACCAATGCCGCCGTCCCGGGCGCAACGGTTACCCTCGCCGGAAAAAACATGACCGCCACGACCGATGCGGCGGGCGCTTTCGGCTTTCAAAACAGCACATCGGTTTTTATTAAGGAGGCGCCGAATCCCCATCAAACACTTACCATTTCTCTGCGCGGCGGCGTTATGCGCATCGAGCGCGCTTTCGGCTTTACCGGCAACGCCGTGGTGGAACTATTTGACGCGCGCGGAAAACGCCTTTTCCGGGAAATGCTTAAAAGCGGCGTCCCTGGCGGTCATGAGTATACTTTGCCGTCGTTGACCGGTTCGGGCGTTTTTTTCCTGCGCGTAAATGGTAGCGGCGCAAGCATCGTCCGCAAGCTGATAAGCGCCGGCGGCAATTCCGCGGCGTCGCTGACCTTTGCAGTCCAAAACACGGCCTTGGCAAAGACCCTGGCGACAACCCTTGACAGTATCGTAATAGACAAATCGGGCTATCAAACCAGGATCGTTACGCTCGCTACCTATCAGGCGCAGCTTGACACAATACTCTTATTTAAAACCGGGGCAACCGTCTGGACGGAACGGATACTTAACGGCGACGGCAGCATTAACTGGAAGCACTACGAAAATGCGGCCGCCCATGCGGGCGATTCGGCGCAGCGGGATTATCTGCTGGGTCCCAAATACGAGTATTACCATGCGCAGGCGGGAACGTTCCCAACGCTTTCGCTCTTCGGCGATGCGGATGGCTGGAATGGACCGGCGGCCGGAAAACCGGGCCCGGACGGAGCGGCCTGGAGCTATAATTTATCCGGCTGGGCATGGTACACCCAGGCAGGCGCCTTGCTCTATGTGGCCGACGATCCGAACAATGCCGGCGTGATTTCCGCGGCAACCGGCGAAGGCTTTGAGTATGTGTCCGGCATTTGGCCGGGTGACCGCGGCTTCTGGGCCAAGGTGTATTGGGACCAATTTCGTGGTTTATACACGTATCCGGTTCCGCCTGAACTCAGTCAGCCCGATTGGAACTCACCCAAAAAACCAACCGCGGTTGCAAGCCCTGCCGGCATCTCCAGCCCAATTGCGCAGTATGTGGCTTTTCAAAATGGTTTTATCGGTACATTCGCCGTAGACAAGTGCGCCTACGTCCACAAGATCGGGTGTAACGTCATGTATCCCACGCCGAATTACCCGGTGGCCGGAAACGTATTTCCATGGGTCCAACTGCCTGCAGGCAAAGTCCCGATGGCTTTGGCCGCGACGCCCGGCGGGGAGTTCGTGCTGGCGGCGGTGTGGGATGTTGTCAATCATAAAGGGCAAATGGCGGTGATTGCCGTAAAGAACAGAGTACGCTGTTCCGAAACCGTAAATAAGGATTGGAACAGTTACTTTGAAACCGGCTCATTTATGTACGGAGTTCCGGGCTGGCCCAATACAAAAGGGCTCAAACTCCTCGGATTTGTAGACTTGCCCATTGCGGCGCCTACGGCCATCGACGCCGGTACGAACTGCGGATATTTGCACTCCGGTCGCGACGATACCAACGTAAATAACGGCATTGCCGCACTGCTTGACAATCAGAGCGAGCGCGACGCCTGGTACACCGGCGATATAAGCGCCTATCCGGACATGAAGGGCGTCGCGCATGCGGGATACGCCGTGATTGCTTCACGAAGCGAGAACAAAGTCGTATTCGTGGACTTGCAGCCGCTGCTGCAATACTATCGCGCCATGTACTTTACAACCCAGACAAATTACGATTTGACCAAAAACGAGGGAAGCGCCGCCGACCAGTGGCCCTTTACCTTTGATTACAATGCCGGGCAAAAGCCCGTGGTCGCCTCCGCGCTCGATGTCGCGGCCCCCACGGCCGTGGCCGCGGGTCTGAGCGCGGGAAATTGCAACGTCGGCTGTTCCCGCTGCAACCCGGGTTGGAATTCATGGAAAGATTTTCGCATAACGGCGTTTGCAGACGGCGGCTATGCCTATATAACCACCCTGGACGGTTTACTCTTAATATACGCCATTGGCGGTCTGAACACGGAAGCCGCGGCCACGCCGCCGACGATTTACAAAACAGTAAGCATCGGCAAGAACCCCACTTCGATTTCGTACGGGGAAGGCGGTATTTACAAAAACGATTTCTGGATCAATTGCCGGGGCGATAAATCCATTTACTGCTTTGATGCGAGCGGCAATCAACGGCACGTTTTGAGCGACAGCCGCATTCAGGACCCGGTCATGGCCGAGAATTCGTTTAATTGGCTCCCGCAATGCGGTTTGCATGTGGTTGATTTTACCGGCAAGAAAGTCCTGACCTATCTCTTTGAAGAGGATTTTCCCGGCCCCATGACCTTCGGGGCGGCCGCGAATACTCCCGGCCATCCGTTCGCGTATCAGCAGGTTGAGGTGCCGTGACAATATGATATTTTGCAGGCAATTTTAAAACGGGAGTTACCATTATGCTTTTTTTTCGTACCGTTCCATTGTTCCCCGCTCTTTTTCTCTTGTCAATAAATGCCGCCGCCGACCCAAGCCTTGGCGCCCACAATCTGGCCTACTATGGCATGAGCGCGAACAACAACGCCGCGATTTCCACGCAGGCCATGACCACCCAAGGCTCGGGCAGCACGATTCTGGCTTGTATCGGCAGGGGGATTTTTTCCGATTTTGCCGCGCGTGGCGCCCCGGGCGACAACAAGGGAAATGTGCCATACATTCAGCTTGGTACGGCCCATATCTACACGCTGTGGCCCTATTCCGGCACGGCGCTTTATGCCTATCAATCGGCCGCGGGGGGCGGCAATCATATCGTTACCGCCGATGTATCACCGGCCGACGAGATTACGCTCGCCGTGGTAGAGGTCAAAAACGGCGGACTGATTGCTGATTATAAATGGAACGAAGTCCTCTCCGGCAATCCCATCACGAGCCTGAGCGTAACCACCACGGGGCCGGCCACGCTGGTCGCATTCTGGTGGGGTGACGGTTACGCATCTGTCAAGCAGACGGCGGTCCCAAACAACGGTTTTACCGTAATCGACACAATCCTGCTCCCCGGTAATTTGGTCCAGGCGGCCGTCGCCGTAAAAAGCGTTTCCGCGGCGGGCTCTTACAATGTTACCTGGACGTCAACGCCGGTTCAGGGGGCGCAACTTTGGCTGGCGGCCGTGCAAACGACGATCGCAACCACAACGGCCATCCCGCCGGTTTCCGGAATTAAACCCTTCGGTTTCACCGCAACGGCAAACACAATTAGTTATTCCCTTCAAAAATCATGTTTCGTGAGCATAAAATATTATGATTTGCGGGGGCGATTAGTAAGTTCTTTTGTAAACAATTATCAGCAACCGGGCAATTACACCTTAAAATTGCCGACGTCCTTGCCGCGAAACGTTTATATCCGGAAATTTAAGGCCGGGGATTTTGTTTCAAAAGAGCGCTTGCCCGTGCGCAAATAAAGAGGTCCAAACAAAAAAGCCACTATAAAAAATCTTTAAAACGCCTTCGGCATCGGCGGGGTTTTAAAAATTTAAAATTCTCTCTGGGGACTTATGTTATATTTTTAACACAGAAAGACAAACCCGGGGGTTTAATTATGAAGCAAAATGAGATCGTAAAAGAAATAACTAAATTGGGCTTGTCGGAAAAGCTGATATTAGTTGAAGACATCTGGGATGATATTGCCCGCAATAATGAGCAGGTCCCCATGCCGCAGTGGCAAAAAACAGAGTTGGGGAAACGATATCAGGATTATAAGAATGGTAAACTAAATCTTTATAATTGGGAAGATGTCCATAAGAAACTCAGGAATAAATATAAATGACTCTTCGTTACACGGACCGATCAATCGCCGATGTCGATTCGGCTTTTGCGTGGTACGAAAAACAACGAAGAGGACTTGGATTTGAGTTTCTTGATTGTATTGAAGTATCGCTTAATAAAATCCTCAGTTTCCCGGAAATGTACGAAACCTGCCATGCCGATTTCAGAAGATGCGTTATTAGAAGATTTCCCTTCTCAATATTTTATACGATAGAAGAATATGAAATTATTATTCATTCTGTTTTTGACAACAGGCAAGACCCAAAAAAACGGCCATAAAGATCCATACAACCCGCCGCTGACCCGGTGCTATGGCCAATACCGGCGCATGGTCTCCAATAAAATCGTGGCCTGCCGTGGCAAGCCACGGCGGCAAGGGTCGAACCATTTTACCGCATGGTCGAGCTTCTTTCCGCGATGTAGCCCTGGGTCAAAATAATCCGCTCCTTGATTTTTGCCGGTCTGCCGAAGCGGTGCGGATAGA
>JAQUMP010000147.1 GCA_028718065.1 Chitinivibrionales bacterium
TGTGGGATTTTCCAAAATCTACTGTTTGCTCACGCCTCAATATATCAACAATTATTTCCCCGACGCATCGTTTAACAACACCTTTTACGAGGCCTTTATCGGCGCGGGCTGGCAGACCGACCGCCGTGACGTGGCGTTTGACCCGGCGCTTGGGTGGTATCTGTCAAGTGAAGCGCGGGCGAACCGGGTTTATTCCACCGATACCCATAAATTTATCCAGGTCGATTCCGATTACAGGCTCTATTTGCACGGATTTTTCTCCCATGACAAGTTTGCCTTGTGGGCCAAAGGGTATTTCCGCGATCGCGACGCGGGGCCGTTCAGGACTTTAGCGGCCGGCGGCGAAGGCTCTTTGCGGGGATATCCGGCGGGCTTTTTCGGCGGGACTCTTGAGGCCAATAACGGCGCGTTTTTTTCGGCTGAATACCGCTGGCCGATTTGGGAATCGGAGCCGTTTAATATTTTTATGCTGGAGGAATTTTATGCGGGGCTTAAAGATTTTTTTTACAGGGTCGATGGCACGCTGATACTGGATGGCGGAGTCCTGTGGGATAAATTCAGCGAAAAATTACTGTATCCTTTTTCTACAGACGAGCATGGCCTCGGGGCCGGATTCGGCGTGCGCGTGCTGGTTCCAACCATGCGCCAGAGTCTGCGCGCCGATATCGTATTCCCCTTTTACAGCAATGTGGGGCTGCAATTTACTTCCTGGCCGCCGATGCTGCACCTTTATATTGACTACTATTTTTAAAAGAACTTTTAATTGTTCCTGGTATCGGCCGGAAATGCCGATAAAAACTCATTCTGGCCGGGAAATGTTTTTATAAGCCTGACGATGCCCACCATCTCCAGCACGCGGCGCACCTGATTGTCCTCGGCGATAATATAGACCGATCCGTTATTTTCCTGAACATCGCAAAGACAGTGGATAAAAATGCTTATTCCTGCGCTGTCAAGATAGGTCGTGCGCTCAAGATTAAAAACAAAATGATGATGGCCCTTTTTGATTATCTTGCCGATTTCGACATCGAGCGCCTTGGTGTTGGACTCGGTATCGATATTGCCGATAATATGGATCATCTTGAATTTACCCTTGCTTTCGATTTCGTATTTCATGGTTTTGCCTTTCTTTGCGCGCCCAGACGGTTTTTATACTCCCACAATCAGTTCGCGTTCAAACAGCAAATGAATGTTGCCCAGACCCTCTTCCAGGCAACTGTCCGAAAGTTTCCAGCCATCGCGTATCATTTCGGCGGTAATCTGCTCGACTTCGTCAAAAACTATTTTAGGATTTTTCTGCAATCCTACCCTGACGACCCTTTCCGCTTTTTCTTTCATAAGACGCTCAAGCGAGAGGTATTGGTATTTTAAAATATTATAACTTAACGTCGCCTATGCAAAAAAAAGCGTGCAGATCCGCTTGGATCATATATCCGTACGTTACCAGTTTTTTTCGTTGATGGCGGGAATATCCTGCGGTAGAGCGGCATACATGCTGCTCAGGGCGCTCCGGAAAAACTCCGCGTCGGTGACCGCAGGGTCAAGCGTGGCGCCCGTGACCTCCGCGCGCCAGACCAAGGCCATGTTGTCGGCGTCCCAGAGCTCGCCTTCGAGGTGCACCTTTTTTTTCCGTACCCCGCTGAAACTTTTTATGGAGACGGCATACAGCACCCGCACGGCCAGGCAATAGCGTGCGTCAAGGTGTTTCCATACTGAATCCAGCGACTGCAGACCAATGACGTCGCTGCGGGAAAGCCGCAGGTAAAACGAATCGACCATGGCCTTTCCGGCCGGGGTGATAAATGTTTTTTCAAATGACCGGTCTGTTTTAACCACGACGCGCTTCTTTACCGATGCAAGCAAAGAGGCTTGCCGGACGGGCGAAAGAGCCTGGGAAGTGTCGAAACCGTATTTCGTAAAGAGCGGCAGGATCAGAACGCTCTGGTCCGCAAGGGCCCCGCCGTTAAAAGCAGGATGACAATAATCCTGACGCGCGTACATTCCCAGCGGCGCCGTACATGATGCGAGCCACAGCTGGCCCGCCAGGCATAATGCAACGCAGAATATTTTTTTTAAAGAGATGGGAGAATTCATGAAAGGCATATCGTAATAAAAATACCGATGGGCGGCAGGCGCCGTCAAATAAATCTACTTGTTGCGCCTGAGCCGGGCGCCGAACATGCCGTCCAGAGCGTGTTCGAAAGGAGTAATTTGCAGCATGCCGTTTGCGGTAATATAGGCCTCCGGTATAACATCGGGCGCTTTCTCAAGACTATATTCGGCGTGGGTTTGTAAAAACCATTCGATCTGCCGCTCGTTTTCTTCGGCTTCAAGCGAGCAGGTGGCATATACCAGAAATCCGCCCCGGGCAACCAGCGCGGCCGCCGACGACAGCAGGCGGCGCTGGCGCTCAATAAGAAGCCCAAAATCACCCTCCTGCTTGACCCAGCGCCCCTCCGGATGGCGCCCGATTACGCCGGTCCCGCTGCACGGGGCATCCAGCAAAACCGCATCGAACTCGCCGGTAAAGGGCGGCGCGGTCCCGTCGCCGGCGACGATATATACATTGTCAAGATCCATGCGCTCACAATTCTGACGCACCTGTCTGGTCTTGTAATACGATATGTCAAGAGCGCAGAGCGTGCCCTGCGTAAGCATTTCGGCGAGTAAGGTGGCTTTGCCGCCCGGCGCGCTGCAGAGGTCGCAGACATGAAACTGCGGTTTGGGCGACAAGAGCGCTATAATCCAGCCGGAGGCGGGGTTCTGGATGGTGCAATAGCCGTCTTTAAAAAGCGGCAGGTGCTGCGGCTGCTGCGATCGGCTGAGGCGGTAGTACAGGTTTTGAAACCCGCCGTAAAACGCGCAGGCATCGCCCGATTCGCTCTCAAACTGGATGCGCGAGATCCCGCGTAATTTGCGCCGCATATACAGCACAGGGCGCTCGTTATTATAGACAAGGAGTTTTTTTGTATCGGCCAATCCAAAACGGTCCATCCAGCGACTAATGAGCCAGGGCGGGTGCGAGTATTCTATGGCAAGGCGCTCCAGAAGCGGCAGGTCGGGGTTTAAATGCAGGGCGCCTTTTTTGCGGATTATAGTGCGCAGCAACCCATTTACAAGACCGGACAAATGGCGGAGCTGGGCGTCTTGTTTGGTAAGCTCAAGGCTCTCGTTGACCGCGGCATGATTGGGCACGCGGTCCAGATATATGATTTGGTAAAGACCCATGCGTAAAATTCGCATGAGCGCCTGGTTTTGCAGCAAGCGTTTGTCCGTGAGGTTGGTCTCGATATAATGATCCAAAGTCAATTGCCGGCGAATGACGCCGTGCACGATTTCAAAGATAAATCTACGGTCGCGGTCATCCAGCGACATTTGTTGCAGCAAGCGCCGTTCGATTGATTCCAGCGACGCTAAATTAACGGCTGTCTCTTGTAAAATTTGCAATATCACCAAGCGGGCATTCATGCGCAGCGTGTTCCTTCCGTAAGTTGATGTCCCCGTAAAAAAGCGGCGGCATCCATTGCACCTTTGCCCTCCGGCTTGACAACAAGGACCCGCAGCCGGCCCGGAGCGCACTGAATGTCGAAATGGTCGCCGGTTACACCGCAGATTGTGCCGCAGGCCGGCGGTGGCGTTTGGTCGTCGACCGGCACGGCCCACTCTACCGTCAGGCGCATGTTGTTAAGTATAAAAAACGCACCGGGAAAAGGTTTAAATGCGCGGATTTTATTAAAGAGCGTCCGCGCAGGCTTGCACCAGTCAAGTTTTGCTTCGGCCTTAAAAAGTTTTGGGGCGGGCGTGGCCAAGGAAGGATCCTGTTTCCGGTAAACGCAATCTCCGCGCTTAAGGCAATCAAGCGCCGCAACCAAAAGGCGCGCGCCCAAATTGGCCATCCGCTCGGAAAGCTGCGGCGTGGTTTCGAGCGGCCCTATTTCCAAAGGTTCTTGCAGGAGTATATTCCCGGTGTCGATGCCGCGATCGATCCGGAAAACGGTGACGCCGGTCTGATGCTCCCCCGCTTCTATGGCGCGCTGGATCGGCGCGGGCCCGCGGTATTTCGGCAGCAGCGAGGCGTGAATATTAATGGCGCCAAGGGGCGGGAGCGCAAAAAGGGCTTCGGGCAAAAGGCGAAACGCAACCACCACGGCGCAATCGGCACCGAGGCTTTTAACGGTATTGACAAAAACGGAATCGTCCAGCCGTTGCGGCGTTAGGACCGGCGATAATTTATGCTCCCGGGCAAAACAGGCAATGGCCGATTCGCAAACCGTCCGGCCGCGGCCCGACGGTTTGCCGGGCGTGGTTACAACACCGACAATTGCATGGCCGCTTGCAATCAAGCTTTCGATTGCAGGGATGCCGAATCCGGAAGTGCCTAAAAAAACTATTTTCATGGTATGGTACGGGAGAAGATCACTAAAACCCGACAATCCCGCTGATGGCAAGGGAGGGAGGCAAGTCATGCACGTGGCCTTCGTAGGCAACGTCCAATTCCACCCAATAAGATTTTATCGTGGTAATTAATCCAAGACCAAGGCACAAGGTGGTCCAGTTGGATTTTTCGTTCTGTGAAAAGTCAAGTCCATTTCCCAGGTCGCTCTGACTCAACGCATATCCGCCGCGCAGAAAAAGACTTTTTTTGTACAAGGCGAGCTCAAAGGCCGGCCGGAAGTTGACATAATCGTCGGTTTTTTTCTCGATATCACAGGTAAGCCGCAATGAAGGAACATTGCGAAGCACGTAGGAAAAGCCAATCGTCGCGGTCAGGGGAAGCGCATAGGTCAACCCGTCTGCGGTATAGGCGCTGGTCATGAAACCAAGGTTTTTCACCATGACGCCGGCGATAAAGCGGTCCTTTAAAAGACGGTATTGTACGCCGGCATCGAGGGCCCCGCCGTCGGACGAGGCGACATAGCCATTGCTGCCGTTGAAGCGATGATAGAGCCCCTTGAGACTGGCGCCCGCGAAAAGAGACTCATAAATTTTTTGGGCCCACGATATGCTGCCGATACCGCCGCCCGCATAGTACGTAACCCCCGTCATTTCCTTGTCGGCATTGGTTTCTTCAATCGACCCTTCGGTAAATCCGAGCAGGGAAAGCGCCAGAACGCCGCGTTGACCAATAGGAAACGCACCGGCCACCGGGCCGCCGCCCACATCGAGCAAAACGGGGCGAAAACTTATCATGGCGCGCGGCGCGGTTATAGATGCCAGGGCGGCGGGATTGGCCACGACACCGTATATATCGCTCAGGATTGCGGCATTGGCGCCCGCCATGGCGATGGAACGGGCATCATAGCTTAAGCTCGCAAACGAAAATACCGTCGTGCCGGCCGCGCTATTCTGCGCATTCCCCGTAAAAACGGCAAATAAAACCATTGTCGCGATAATTGTTAAGAAGCGTTGCATGCAGCCTTTCCGTGAAGAAACAAAATAATACGCCCCGGTTTTGGCGTTTATTGTTTCTTACCGATTTTGACCCAATCATAGGCAATCAAAATACTCTTCCCCTCGCCATAATCTATAGCGATACGGTTGATTCGATTGTTGCGTGAATAAAAATATATGATGTTATACGGCGATGCTCGCATCAGCGATGCTTGCATGAACTCCAGGGTAATTGAGCGGTTTTGGGATTGGAAGGCAACGGTTGCCTCGGCTCCTTCGACAACGCCGCGATAACCGGTCGAATCGCACAGGGTTTGCGCCGAGACAATAATTTTCCCGGTACAAATTCTAAAAAGTTGCGCCGGGGCGCCGCGAAATGCCAAATCGTGAAAAACCGAATCGAGCGCCGTGCCGCTATCGATGGAAATAACTTTTTCACCCGCTTTCACCAGAACTTGCGCGCCGTCAAGGGTCAGCGATGCCATGCTTGTTCCAAGAGCGGAATAAATCTTGAGGCTCTTTTTCCCCGGCCCGGCTTGCCAATCGATGGTAAAGTTAGCTTCCGATACGATTTTATCTTGAACAAAGGATATTTGCCCGCTCCCTTTGAAGCTGGAAATCTCTTCGATTGAGTGCAACAGATCATGGCATTGTTCCTTCGTGACAACACGCAGATGCCGGGGAGCGCTGCAGAAGCAGACCAGGAGACATACCGCACAAGCTATCAGCAGTTTCATGGGGTTTTAGGAGCAACGGCAGGCTGCGCGCGGTTGAGGATTTCCAGGTCATGTATTTTTTGCTGCACGGCGGCGCTATCTTCGGAACCCATTTCAAGGCATCGATGAAAAGCGCGGAGAGCGCCTTGCCGATCACCTTTCTTTTGCAGGATTTCCCCCCAATGCAAGAAAAGCACCGGATCATCCGAAAAAATATCCAGGGCCGTTTTCATGTAACGATACGCACCGGCAATATCACCCCTTTTAAATAGTACCCAGGCATAGGAATCCAGGTAGGCTCCGTTGCCGCTGTCTTTTTTAAGGGCCGATTGTATCAGGATTTGTGCGCTGTCAAGATAAACCCCGGCGTCGGCCCACATATAACCCAGATAATTGGCGGCAACGGCGTCATCGGGTTGCAGTCGCAGCACTTTGCCGAACATGATTGCGGCGCTGTCTATTTTTTTTAAGCGCTCGTAACTCAAGCCTAATTCAAAAAAAGCGGTAGCATCGGTATCGTTAAGGGTAATGGCCCGCGTAAGCGGCGGTAAGGCCAGCGCATACTCTTTGCGCATGTTGCGCACGTAGCCGAGCGTGCGCCAGGCGCGCCCGCTCGCGCTCAGGGCGGCCGTATAGCGCTGCGCAAGCGCCAGGGCGTCATTTGTTTTTTTTTGCTTGAGCGCGGTAAGGCAGATCTGCCGCCAGGCATCCTCGAAGGTGTTGCGCAAGTCAAGGGTTTTTTCGAACTCCAGGCGCGCCATGTCAAGGCTGTCGCGGCTATAAAAAACCAGCCCCAGATAAAAATGCAATTCATAATCGTCGATGGCATCGCTGAGGAGCCGCCGCAGGAGCGCCGAAGCGGAATCGAGCTGGTCGTTGTAATAGTAAAGCAGCGCCAGAGGCTTGCCGTAAAGCGCCCCGAGGTTTTGCCCCCGGTATAATTTTTCGTAGAAATGAACACCGCCCGCATAGTCGTTTTTTTGCAGCGCAATGGCCGCCCGGTTGCGCAACGCCTCCTGATTGTTGGAGTCGAGGTCAAGGGCCATTTTAAAAAAATTAAGGGCTTGCAGAGTGTCACCCTTGATCATTTTAATAACGCCCAACTCATTAAAAATCGGGGCCTTTTCGCCGACAAGGGAGCTCAGATGCACGGCCAGGCTTTCGGCCTGGGCCAGATGCTTGTTGCGAATATCAAGACGAATGACTTTGAGCCCCATGTCAAGCGACTGCGGATTTTTATCGAGGTAGCGCAAATAGTAAACGCCGGCTTTTTCCGTATTGCCGAGCGCCTCATGGAGAAGCCCGATGGAATAAAATTCTTCGTCGGTAGGTTTTTGAATTGCTTCCAGGGCCTCAAGGGCATTGCGCAGTTGGTGCATTTTAAGGTAAACGGTGGCCTTAATCCTCTTTGCATTGTCCGAAAGCCCCTGCGGCGTCCCTTTGTCCTTAAAACAAAGCAGCGCTTCGCCGAATTTGCCCAATGCAAGGTAGTGCTGGGCCAGCGATTCCCTTAAAAATTCGGAAGCCGGGTCAAAGGCGCTGGCCAGTCGGTAATAATGCGTGGCCATTTCCGGCATACCGCGGTTGTCAAAATCAATTGCTTGAATAAAGTATT
>JAQUMP010000148.1 GCA_028718065.1 Chitinivibrionales bacterium
TAAATTAGAAGAGGTAGTTTTATGATGAGCACGCTTACCAAGCACGGCCAGACTGCGATTCCGGCGGCTATCAGAAATCGTTACCACTTAACGGCGCATACTCGAATTGAATGGATTGATGACGGGCATAGTGTAAGCATCGTTCCCGTACCTGATGATCCAATTAAATCGTTACGAGGAAAATATCGTGGTTCTGCTTTAGGAAAAAGTTTAGCGGCAATACGCGAAGCAGATCGAAAGCATGGATAAATCATTCGTTTTAGACACATCGGCGCTCTTTGCCTTTATTCAGGACGAAGAAGGCGCGGACCGGGTGCAAAAGATTTTGGTATCGGGGAAAAAAAATGAATGCAAGATATACATTTCTTTTATAACAATCGCCGAACTTTATTATGTAACCTGTCAAGAAAAAAGCGAATCGGCCGCCATAGAAATAGTTGCACAAATTAAAGCTTTGCCGATATCAATTCTTGAATCCGAAGAAAGCCTTACCCTTGCTGCCGCCAGAATAAAAGCTCACTACCGTCTTTCTTTAGGCGATGCCTTTATTGCTGCAACTGCTTTACGGATTTCGGGCGTGTTGGTTCATAAAGACCCTGAGTTTGAACAGCTTGAGCATTTCATTTTATTGGAAGCGTTGCCGTTTAAATCATTGCCAGGGAAAAAGAAATAATCCTGCAAAATAGATTTTTTTACTTTCTCCAAGGAGCTAATTATGACTACCCTCACCGAGAAAATTATAGACGAAGCGCTTTCATTACCCAACGACATGCGAGCTGTTGTCGTAGATAAATTGCTTGAAAGCCTTAATATTCCATCTCAAAAAGAAATTGATCTGTTATGGACAAATGAAGCCGAAAAACGTTTCAAAGATTTTAAAAACAAGAAGGTAAAAGCCATTGATGGAGAGCTTGTTTTTAATGAAATCAGAAAAAAATACAAGAGATAAAATGAATTATTCTTTTCTTCCTGAAGCAAGAATTGAATTTTTTAGCGCCATTGAATATTACGAGAATTGCAGTACGGGGCTTGGTTTACGAGACGCTGCCTAATCAAACGTTTTCCTTATGGAATAATTTATGCAATTAACGAGAAGGCTATTGTCATTCTTGCGATAATGCACCTGAATAGAAAACCAAATTATTGGCATTCAAGACTCAAGAAAATACCCTAACCCACTCCCAGCCTGCTTTTTAGCATCTCGATATTCTTAATCGAATTTTTGACCGCCTTGGCCTGATAGTGGTTATTATAGGCAATGGCCACCGCCGCGCATTTTTTATGCAGCGAAAGCTGCCCCGCAGTGTGCTCTTCCAGCTCCTTTTCGGAATAGCCGTAATCGTAGCGCGCGTTGCGCGCGGCAAGTTTTTCCTTGGCCGTGGTTGGTTTACTTTTAGGATACCAGGCCTCTACGTTCCTGCCGGAGTAGCGCACGTAGCCTTTGTCGCTGGTGGCGTAGGCCTTAAGCGGAAAGGCGTGCTCCACGGCGGGGATTTCGGTGTTGCAGATCCCCACGCCGCTGTTTTTTAAGGCCTGCAAAACATCGGCATTGTGCCAGCTTATGTGCCGGAATTCTATATGCACGTCGATGCGCATGGCAACAGCCTCGGCGGCCACGGCCAATAAATAATCAAGTTTCTTTTGGCTGCGGTAAACGTGATCCTCGAGCTGGATCAAAAAGCTAAAAAACCTTCCCGTCTCTATGAGCGGGCTTACGGCGTAAATATGCTTTTGCATTAAATCTTTTCCGGCAGTTGCATCGTCTGTCTTTGTGTGCGAAATGTCTTTGTGCACCTTTACACTATACAACATCGATTCTTTACTGCGTTTTTCCATGTCTAAAAAATGAGCCATGGACGGCGGTTGATAAAACGTATTGTTGATCTCCACGAACGAAAAATAGTGCTGGTAAAAACGCAGGCGGTCCTGGTCGGCCTTTTGCTGGTCGGAGGCAGCCGCCGCTTGAGCGGCCGTTAGTTTGGGCGGATTAAAAATCCCGATCCAATCGTCGTAATAATAGCCGGACGTACCCACATAGATTCCCTGCGGAGTAATGTTCGGCGGGATTTGCAAGGGTTGCCAGGAAGAGAGGGTATTATTTTCACATGAGAACCGCATAATGTTAACTAAAACCGATATTATTAACACGACGATGTCATCATGTTAAATCCTTTAACGTGACATTTTTGAGAGGGCGCTCCATAAGTTTACGTTTCGATAAACAGTCTCTTTCCATACCTGCTCAGATTTTAAAATTCCAATCGATTCCAAGTCTTTTAAATATTTGCTCGCAGATTGTCTCACTGCAATTTTCTGTTTAACAAAATGCTCTATTTTACAGTAAGGATTCATAAACAGGATTTCAGTAATTTCTTTCGCCTGTTTGAGTCGGGGAAGCCTCGTTTTGATATGTTCGAATGTTTTTGCCATTAAGCCCCGAATGATTGCGATCTTTTTAATGGTTTGGCGAGAGGTTTCTTCCACGGAACTGAGCATATAAATAATCCATGGCTCCCATGAATTATTGTTCGTGACCTCCTTTAAAAGACGATAATATTCCTGTTTTTCGCGGATAATATAGGATGAATGATAGAGGATTGGCAGATTAAGCAGTCCTTCATGCACCAGGTAGAGCACATTGAGGATTCTTCCCGTACGACCGTTTCCATCAGTAAATGGATGAATAGATTCAAACTGATAGTGCATGGCAGCCATTTTAATAAGCGGGTCGGTGGCTGCGAATTCTCCATCATTGATAAAATGCCAAAGATTATCAAGCTTATCGCGGAGCAGTGTTTCACCTTCGGGCGGCGTATACATTATTTCGCCGGTTGCCGTATTTTTTAAGGTTGTGCCCGGTATTTTGCGAATTCCAGCACTGGTATCTTTGAGAATCTGATAAATCTCAATAGCAACATTGGTATTGATAAATTGTTTCTTTTTAAGAATATTAAAACCGGACCAAAGCGCCTGTCTATATCGTATAACTTCTTTCGTCGCGGTGTCGATACGGTCGTCCTTGAGCACCGCTGCTTTATACAGTGAATCGTTTGTTGTAATGATATTCTCGATTTCAGAACTGTCCTTTGCTTCCTGAAGGAGGATCGTATTAATGAGAATTTCCGGTTGCGGAATTGTTTCGGCAATGCCTTTCAGTTCTGCAAGCGCGGCTCTGGCAGACGCAACTTTTCGCAAAATAACTTTACTTTCGATATCAGCATGCGGCGGCAAAAGAGGTAGGTCGTTATAGGGTTTTGAACGATTGAAAGTCATTTGCGCTCCTTAACCATTAACCAGGTTGAAATGAGAAGTGATTTGATTATCTATAAGTAAAATAGATTTAACCATTCTATGTTTTTAACTTTCTTAGGCGGCGACGATAACCTTATTCCGACCCGGCTTACTAAAGCCTAACGGCTCTCTATAAACACGCCGCGCTTAGGACACTGCTAAAATCCATTTTTTCGCGCACGTCAACAATGCTGGCGCTGAGCGCTTTTTGTTTTTGTTCACGAACAGTTTCGAACAGGCTTAATTGGCCGGTTTCGGGCTGCGCGTTGCCGGCGATAAGCCCCATGCTTTTAATGGCAACCCGGCGCTGATAGAGTTCAAAAAAGAGCGCACTTGCCTTGCCTGTAATGGTTAAAAAATCGTTGGTCGCCGTCGGCAAGGAAGCCGTTTTTTGGACTTTTTTATGATCGGTATAGGTAAGCGTAAATGTAAACCGCTCGATATTATAATTTTTCCTTTTAAGTTCAAAACAGAATTTATCGGCGGTGTTGCGCACCATTTGGCGCAAGGCTTCCTGATCGTTAATGTCGGCATCGAGCACGGTTTCGGCCTTGATGGGGGCAACGGCGGCGCGCGCGCTCTGCGCCGCATTCCCGCCGGCCAGAGCGTACACCTTTTCGCCTTCGGCGCCCATGCGGCGCATGAGCGCCTCTTTACCGATGCGCGTTACCTGGCCGATGCGCCGGACGCCGTAGGCCTTGAGTCTTTCTTTACCGTGCGGCGATACGCCGGGCAAAAGATTAACATCGAGCCCGGCCAACGTCTGCACTTCGGCCCCGGGCGGACAAATGCAGGTGTTGTCGGGACGCGCGCACCGTGCCATGATCTGCGCAATGGGCGATGACGCGGCCAACCCCAGCGCAAGGCGGCGCACAAAAACGGCGCGCCCGATGGCGGCGCGCAGGAGCGCGGCAATTTCTTGCGGTACGGTACTCCGGCAGAGCGGCGTGCGAGAGAGGTTAATAATGGCGCTGCCGCTATCGCGCAGGACAACCTCCGGCGAATAGCGCAGGAAAACCGCCCGCAGCTCTTCGCACACAGCCCGCTCAAACTCGCGGTTACGCTCCACAATTAAAACAGCCCGGTAGCGTTTGGCGATCAGCATCAGGGGCATGCCGCCGTAAATTCCCAATTTTTCCGCTTCGGGCGAGCAGGCCCATACCGCGCTTTTGTGGCTGTCAAGACCTTGTTGCGCCACCACAAAGGGCCGGCCGCGCAGATCGGGCAAATAGGCCGCCAAAGCCTGCGCTCCGAACTGGGGCAGGCGCAGGGCGCAAAAAAGCGCATCAGGCCGCGGCGCGCAGGTCGGCATAGGTATAATCCTTTGTAAAGGATCGCTGCAGGCGTTGGCTGGCTTTTTCAAAATCGACCTGGGCGGGCGACCAGCCGGCCGCGGAAATTCTGTCCGCCTCCAGCGTAAACGCGCCCCACTCTTCGCTCACCCGGCCCCAGATTTCAAATGGTCCGGGCTCCAGTAAAACATCGCAATACTTTTGGTAAATATCGGGCCAGACAACCACATCGAGCGATTCGGTTTTGTCTTCCAGGGTCACAAACAGCATGGACCGCCCGCCTTCCACCGTATGCGGCCGGTTGGTAATCATCCGGCCGAACACCTTAACGCGCCTGCCGCTGAAGGCGTGGATTTGGTCCGCCGCTACGGCATTACGTGATGCCGGATGTAAATCGAGTATTTCCAGGATATCACCCGAAATCATATAGCCCAGCAGGCGCAGCTCGTTAAAACATTTTTCGGCATGGCTGTAATCGTCTATCACGGCATACCCGTGGTCGGCGCTTGGGCGCCCGCTTGCCGCAAAGAGCTCTCCTCCGCCGCAGCGCTTATAAATATCGTCCAGCAGAAACAGCGACTGCGGCTGGGTAAGGCCGAAGCCGTCCAGCGCGCCGACCAGAATTAAACTTTCGATCTCCTTTTTTTGCATAGGCACGCGCTTGACAAAATCGGCTAAATTGCGGAACGGGCCGCAGCGCTCCCGCGCCGCCATTAGGGCCGTAAGGCTTTTCTGGCCGATGCGGCTTATATGCATAAAACCGGGCCTGATCCAGGTGTGCTTGCCCCAATACGCTATGCGCGATTCATTGATACTCATGGGTAGAATGCGCAGGCCCCAGCGGCGCGCTTCGTCGAGGTAGACATCGCGGGAATAAAACCCGTGGTTGTTGCTGATGACCGCCGCCAGAAACTGCGCCGGGTAGTGCGCTTTAAGGTAGGTGCATTTAAAAGAGAGCTGTGCGTAGCTGGCGCTATGCGATTTACAAAAGCTAAAGCCGGTAAAGCTGCTGACGCGCTCCCACAGCATAAGCGCCTGCGGCTGCGTGAGTCCGCTTACGCGGCGGCAGCCGTCCATAAAACGGCCGGCGGTCTGCGCGTATTCGTCGTCCGTTAAAAGTCCGTCGTGCTGGCTGTTCATGAGCTTACGGATTTTGTCGGCGTCCTTGTAGCTGAGCCCCGCCACCTGGTGGCAGATTTTGGTAACGTCTTCCTGAAAGGCGCACACGTCGTGGCTTTCCTTAAGAATGGGCGCAAGCGACGGGTGCAGATACTCCCAGTCGAAAATGCCGAGTTTACTTTTGCGATGGCGCTCCACAAAGACGCGGGTATAGGCCGCACCGGCCGGCCGCACGAGGCTTGAGGTTATGGTGATCTCCTCGAAGGTTTCGGCCTGCGCTTTTTTATTGAGCCGCGTTTGGGCCGGGCTCTCTATATAAAAAATGCCCTTGGTGCGGCCTTTGCGCATCAGCGCGCGCACGGCCGGGTCGTTGTAGCATTTGTTAAGATCGGCGACATTCGGATCGGGCAGGCCCTGCTGCATGAGCTGAGCCAAGGTGTCGCGCAGGACCGAAAGCGAGCCGTTGCCGAGGATATCGAATTTAATCAGCCCCAGTTCGTCGATGCCGTTATGCATGTCGATCTGCGTGATAATGCGGTTGCGCTCGCCGCCTGAATATTCGCAGGCCACGTGCCGCCGGATGGGCTGGTTGGTTATCAGCACGCCGCCGGGATGCTGGCCCAAAAAACGCGGCTTGCCGGTAATGGCCGCGCTCAGGCGCAGCAGGTGCGCAATTTCGTCGTCTTCTATGCGCCGGCTTATGGTTTTGTGGCTTTTTAAAATTTCGGTGAGTTGTTCTTCGCTGTAGCCAAAGACTTTGCCGACTTCACGGAACGCGGCCCGGCGCCGGAAATGGTTGGTGGTGCAGGTTATGGCCACGCGGTCGCGGCCCCATTTATTTACCAGATACTCAAGCGCGCGCTCGCGTTCGTCCCAGCCGAAATCCAGGTCCGCGTCCGGCGGCGAGGCCCGGTCTTCGTTTAAAAAGCGCTGAAAGTAAAGATCGTAGCGGATGGGATCGAGGTCGCTCACGCCAAGGTTAAAGAAGGTTATGGAATTGGCCGCGCTGCCGCGCAGGATCGTGCAATCCGTGGGTTTGCGATAGGCCGTGCGTAAGGTTGCGTTGGCCCAATCGCGGATGTCCTTGACAATAAGAAAATAGGAGGGATAGCCGAGCTTGTCGATAACGTCAAGCTCCATGCTTTGAATTTGCCGGGCGCGCTCGTAGGTTGGTTTGCCGCCGTAATTTTTTTCCAGTCCGCGCAGCGCAAGCTTTCGCAGATACTGCGACGGCGTCTGGTTGCCGGGCGCGCTGATTTGGGGCATGATCCACGAACCCACGTTAAGCTCCACGTTACACTGGTCGGCGATGAGGGCGCTGTTTTTGATGGCCTCCGCATGCTGCGGGAAGAGACGCTGCATTTCCTGGTGCGATTTTAAGAAGGCGTTTTGCGGGGTGTATTCCTGGGGTCGCAGGCGCGACAAAGTTGAATTGAGCCCGATGGCAACTAAGATTTTGTGCGTGTCCCACTGTTCGCGGTCCAGGAAAAACGAGTTGCCGGAAACAACAAGGGGTATCTGCAACTCGCGCGCGACTACCTCCAGACGTTTGCTTTGCTGCCGCGTGGGTACGGAGTTATTTATGAGCTCGCCGTAAACACTGCCGCGGTTGGGCATGCCGGACAAAAGGCGCAGCAGATCGGGTGTTGCCGTAATAAAAAAAAGATTGGGCCAGGGCTTGGAAAATATAGTTGCAAAAGTAAAGGTATCGGCATGGATATGGCGCGCGGTTATAATCTCGCAGAGGTCGCCATAGCCTTCGGCGTTTTTGGCGAGCAGTACGATGCTGTCGCAAGAATTTTTTGGCTCGGTGAGTTCCACGCCGAGAATGGGCTTGATCTTCTGCTCGCGGCACTCGGTGTAAAACCTAATCAGGCCGCTCATGCGGTTGGTATCGGTCAAGGCAATTGCAGGCATGGCGAGCGCTTTGGCGCGGCGCACTAATTCTTTTACCGTACAAACACCGGCATGAAACGAAAATACGGAGTGGTTGTGCAGTGCGACAAAAGACATGGTTAG
>JAQUMP010000149.1 GCA_028718065.1 Chitinivibrionales bacterium
CTTCTGCAGCTCGTCGGGCGTGCGGGCGATATATTTGCGGTTGCCTTTTTTATCGGCGGCCTCGTAGCGTCCGTCAACGGCCCCCGAGAGCGTCAGGCGCTTGATGGCGCCGTTGGCGCCCACCAGGTGCGAAATGGTTTTGTCTATTTCGTTATTGGTCAGCGATTTTTCCTGGGTGCGGTCGCCGTTGGGCGCATTCTTGACGTTTTCGTCGGTGCGCTCTTCGGAACGGATCACGCGGCTTTCGGGATTATATTGCTCCATGGTCTTTTCGACGCGGTCGAAATCCATTTCCAGCGCGCATTTGACCTGCGTTTTATTGGGCCCCAGCACGCCTTCGAGCATGGCCGCGATTTTATGCTCCATATAAATTTCAACATTGTGCTGCAGCTCGATGTTCTGCGAACTGGCCAGCGCCGTGGGATCGCCGCCAAAGGGGCTGCTCAGCAATTTGCCCCCAAAATCGACCAGGGAAATATTTTCAGGCTTAAGGCCGTCGACGCTCGAGGATACTAAATACGTAACGCCGCGGATCTGGCCGGCATCCAATTGACGGCCCGGCAGCATTTTGACCACCACGGAAGCCTTGGGCTCCTTTTGCTGTTCCAGGAAAATGGTCGGCTCCGGAAGAACCAGGTGCACGCGGGCGGACTTAACTTCCGAGAGCCCTTCGATGGAGCGTTGCAGTTCTCCCTCCAGGGCGCGCCGCGCGTTTAATTTTTGCACGAAGTCGGTGGTCCCCAGGTTGGTCTTGTCGAACAATTCGTAACCGAACCCGTGCGCCTTGGGCAGGCCATCGCGCGCCAGGGTCATGCGCGTTTCGTAAAGACGTTTTTGGTCAACCATGATGGTGCGGCCGTTATTTTCGATTTTATACGGGGTTTTGGCTTCGGTGAGTTTGGCGGTAATGACGGCGGCATCGTCGAGGTCCAGATCGGTATAGAGCGTCTTATAACCGCCGTCGGTGGGGGTCTCTTTGGCCCACAGCATCAGGCCGATAAGGCCGAGTACGGTAAAGCCGCACAGCAGGCCGGTAACGAGTTTCTGCTGGACGGAAAGTTTCTGCCAGATTGACGAAAGCTGGGTGATTACCTGTTTAAAGAACTCTGACATCGATTACTCCTTCCGGTGGCGTACCTGATTGCTCTCCATGCCTCATTCCCTGATTAATCGATGAGACCCTACAGCCGCATGCGCATAATTTCCTGGTATGCGTCCATGACTTTATTGCGGATTTCCATCATCATATTAAAGGAGACGTTGGCCTCTTCCACGGCGCTCATGACCTGGTGCACGTCGGTGATTTCGCCGGAGACCATTTTTTCGATGGACTGGTCGGCTTTCACCTGCATTTCGTTGACGTCATTCAAAAAACCGTTCAAGGTGTCCTTGAACGACGGCGCGGCCTGGCCGTTAATCGGCAATGATTTTGCTGCCGTTTTTTGAGTCTGGTCGCCCTGCTGGATCGGGCCGATGGCGTTGATTTCGTTCATAAATTTTGTCCCCGTTTTTAACACACGGTAGAGATGCACGGCCGTGCATCTTCTATACCATTAATTATGCATAGGCGTCAAAATAATTGCCAACAATCCGGCCTTTGGCCTGCGCCGCGGCGGGTTGATTTACAACCGGCATCATACGCGTTTCGGACCGGCCCGATGGTTTGCCCGGACCCATAAGCGCGGCATACGGTTGCGCTTTGCGCAGCGGCGCGCCTTTTAAGGCCGCGGGCGCAGCGGTGCGGTCGCGGGCGGTCTGGACGAGCCGCATGAACTGGATTAATGAATCGGTTTTGGCAATGGAATTCATAGCGTAAACTTTCCCTTTTTACAGTTGCAGCGCCTGGGTAAGCATGGTTTTGGTCGCGTCGAAGGCCGTCACGTTGGCTTCGTAGGCGCGCGTGGCCGCGATCATATCGGTCATTTCCTCGACAATATTTACATTCGGCATGGCGACATATCCCTTGGCGTCGGCGTCGGGATGCGAAGGGTTATAGACCATTTTCGGCTCGCGTGAATCCTCGCGGATTTCGTCCACGTTAACGCCGCTGCCGAAAAAACGCTCGTCGCGCGGGAAATTAAACGGCGGGATCGGCAAATGGTTTTGGTTGGTTTGCAGACCTTTCAACCCGGCCTGTTGATTGAGCAGCGCGGTCTCTTTTTCGTCGCTTCCCGCGCTCATGACCACGAATTGCCGGCGATAAGGGCCGCCCTTTTCCGTGCGCGTGGTTTCGGCGTTGGCGATGTTGGAGGCGATCGTGTTCTGCCGGATGCGCTGCGCGCGCAGTCCCGAAGCGCTGATGGAAAGCCCGGAAAAAAGATCGGTCATTGACATAAGAAATCCCCTTGACGGTTATTGAATCTGCGTGTCCTGCGCCCGGATGGCCGCATTCAGGATGCGCAAGCGGTCGCGCGCAAAACGGATCCCGAAATTATACATGACCTGGCTCTCGGCCAGCTTGGCCATTTCCTCGTCGATGTCCACGTTATTGACCCCGCCGGCCATGACCGGATCGTTGGGTTTTTGCACTTCGGCGTTGACGGACTCGATATCGCGTCTGCCAAGCGGCAGATGGCCGGCCTGCGTCCGGGCGCCTTTAAGCTGCATCGTGTCAAGCGCTTTGCGCATCTCGTCTTCAAAACTCACTTCCTGGCGCTGATAGCCGGGCGTGGTGATATTGGCGACATTGTTCGATATTACCCTGGTGCGCATCATGGCAGCGTCTAAACTCTTCATGACCGCCGGAATCGCGGTCTTGGAAAACAGCAGATCGCCTAACATACTCTTTTACCCTTTTCTTTGATTTACACGCGGGGTTCTTGACGCATTATTCCCCGCGACCTGAATAGTAAGCAAGCCCAGTGCCAGAAATAAAACAAATCCCTAAGAATTATAGGCCGAACCTCATGATAACTTTTTAAAACTTTTATCTTGTTAATAATCAAACGGTTATAATGTCAAAAATTTGATTTCGAAAACAGGTCAAAAAAATCATTAAAGTTCCGGAAGAAAAAATCCGATATAGGCGGGACGTTTTTTCCACCCCTCTTGGGCAAAAATTGCTTGGGTGAATATTACAATACTATACCGCTTTGACGGTATTGGCGCGGGTCTTACGCAGCAGAAAACCTTTTTTTGCCTTGAATAATTATGAACTTTAATGTATATTAGTAATGTATATATCTTTTTATACATTACACAAGGAATGCATGGTATGGTCCGCACCCAAATTTACCTGACCGAAGAAGAGAAGGCCGGACTCGAATCGGCAGCTTTAGCCCAGGGAAAGAGGCAAAGTGTCATAATCCGAAAAGCAATTGACGATTTGCTTGCTCATCAGGCAACCGCAAACAAAACCGAAATCCTTAATGAGATTGCCGGTATTTGGGCGGATAGAAAAGATGTCCCTAATATTCGTGCCATGCGCGCCGGCTGGCGGCGGAGACCGGTGCGATGAATAAGCGGATTTTAATCGATACCGATGTTCTTATCGATTTTCTTCGTGGCCATAAACCGGCGAAGGATCTTTTTACGGCAACTTCCGATTCGATATGTTTTTCTTCTATAACCGTAGCGGAAATTTATTCCGGAATTAAGGATTCCGGCGAAGAGGCCGAAGTTGAACGATTATTTTCAGTTTTTCCGATACTACCGACCACAAAAGAAATTGCCCGTTTAGCCGGTCGGTTTGTCCGCCAATATGGGAAATCTCATGCCGTTGAAATCCCCGATGCATTAATCGCCGCAACGTGCTCATTTAACCAAACCGACTTGCAAACGCTCAATATAAAGCATTATCCCATGTTCCAAAATCTTCGGCCACCTTATAAAAAGTCATAATCACATTTTTATTTCCCTCCTTTAAATAGAAACCAATTTTAATATTGCATTAAATTATTTTTCTTTCGCTTTGCCAAGACCGTTTTTTTGGGAATATCGGTTTTACGTGAGGAGCGTTTTTATGGAATTTATCGTTTGTAAATTCGGCGGCAGCTCGGTTGCCACGGCGGCCCTAATCCGTCAGGTGGAAAAAATCATCGATCTTAACCCCCAGCGGCGCTGCATCGTGCTTTCGGCGCCCGGCAAAGCGCCGGGCATAAAAACAAAAATAACCGACCTGCTCATTGCCGCGGCGCAAAAGGCGTTCAATAAAAAAAACGCCGCCGAAGAAATTTTAGAAATAAAAAAGCGCTTTCATGATATTTACGGACAGCTCGGCGTCCAAGCGGCAATAATAGATAATACGCTTGCCGAGCTCGATCGCCGCTTCGGCGCAATCATGGACAACTTCGCCAAGTTCCGCGATTTTATCGTATCGCTGGGCGAAGATTTTAATGCCATGCTCTTCGCCGAATACCTAAAATCCCAGGGGAAAAAGGCCGTCTATGTTTCGCCGCAGGAAGCGGGGCTACTGGTTACTCCCCTTTTCGGCAATGCCCAGCCGATCGACGAAATCGCCATCCGCCTGGCATCGCTTAAAAAAATCTGCTCCGAAAACATCGTCGTTTTTCCGGGTTTTTTCGGTATCACGCAGGCCGGCGATATCGCCACATTCAGCCGCGGCGGGTCGGACCTGACCGGCGCGATCCTGGCTGAGGCGCTTGACGCCGTGGAATACGAAAACTTTACGGATGTGGACGGTATTTTTTCGGCCAATCCCACGATCGCGAGCGCCCCGGAGCAGATCGAGGCGCTCACCTACAAGGAAATGCGCGAGCTTTCCTACATGGGTTTTAACGTCTTTCATGAGGAGGCTGTCTGGCCGGCCATGCGCAAGAAAATCCCCATCCGCCTGCGCAACACTAATAATCTTGACAATAAAGGAACCCTGATCGTGGCCGAGCGCCTGCCCGGCGAGCGCGATATCATCGGCATCGCTTCCAGCGGCGGCTATTGCAGTTTTACCCTGCAAAAATATTTGCTCAACCGCGAAAAAGGTTTCGGCCGCAAATTGCTTTCCATCCTGGAAGAGATGGACCTTTCCTACGAACATTGCCCGTCGAGCGTGGACAGCATTTCGGTGATCCTGGACCAGGCCCAACTCAAACCCGAAGACGTCAACAACATCATCCGCGTCATGGATGAGCGGCTTAAACCCGACGATATCAAAACCGAATTCGGCATTGCCCTGGTTGCCGTGGTAGGTGAAGGTTTGCTGCACAAGGTGGGCGTGCTGGGGGTTTCGGCCGTGGCGCTGGCGCACGCGGGCGTCAATATAAAAATGGCAAACCAGGGCAGCTCGGAGATCAGCATGATCTTTGGGATCGACGCCTCGGACGAGAAAAAAGCGGTGCGCGCGCTGTACAAGGAATTTTTTGGGAAGTAGCGCCCTTATGACCGTATCAAAACATTGCCTTTACAAAAACTATCCATTAATCAAAGGACGTTAAAAATGAAATCGTTCACAATACTGTGGCTGTCGGGCATTGCCGCGGCGCTCTGCGCCCAAGACACGGCCGTTCCTCCCGGCGCCGCTGCGCTCGGCTACACCAAGTGCATCATCAACGAGCGTCCCACCGCCGCCCACATTGCGCCCGGCGTCAAGGGCAATTACAAATGGTTCAGCGGCGAGTGGTATTTCGACGGCAAGCACGGCTGCGGTATGCCGCCGACGCTCGACCATTATGCAACGCGGGAGGGCTTGCTGGCGATGAATCTCGGCGGCGATCTCGTGAGCGCGCCGCACGATTTCTCGGCTGGTATTCTGCCGCTACTGCCGGGCCCCGAAGGTTTTTATGTTGAATTCGAGGTGCGGCTGTCGGGCAACGATAAGGACCACTGGCCTGCCGTCTGGCTGATGCCCGCCGAGCATAGCTCCGACGACGATAATGCCAAAGACCATTATGCCGGCGATTCTTCCGGCATGCAGCGCTGGCAGGAACTCGATGTTGACGAAGGAGGTTTCGGCCCGGGAATGACCGGCACCGCCCATAACTGGAACAGATTAAAGACGCAGATCGTTCAGCACGACCAGAACCCCAACAACGTCGTGCCGACTCCGCTGGACCGCAGCCAAAAACACATTTTCGGCCTCAGCTTCGATCCAAAGAAGCAGACGGTGACCTGGTGGCTTGACGGCACGAAACATATGAGCGCCGGCGCGCCCAGCGTGGCCCCCGTCGCCGTTAAGCAACATTTCTATTTAATCATGAGCGCGCAGACCCACGGGGCCAAGAAGCCCTATACTATGTTCATCAGCGGTGTACGCGCCTACGTGCCGCCATCGTCGAAGCTGCCGGCGGCAAAGTAGACTGCAAGGGGACGAGAGCACGGCTTTATTGCTCGGCCCTCTTACTTTTCCCTGTGTAAATTTCCCAATACTGATTTTAATGAATCGATCTGCGCGGCCATAGCTTTTATTTTGGTATCGTAATAGTTGTCCTGTATTTGGAGTTTTTGCAGCAGGACGTGCTCCTTTTTCATTTCGCTCGTGGCGGCCAGCACGCGGCGATCGTAGTCCACGAAGGCCTGCTTGAATTCCCCGTAATTTTTATAAAGCCGGGTATAGCTCTGCGCGAGCGGCGCTTGCTTTTTCCCCGAGGGCTCCTGCCCTGAGGCCGGGATCGCGGGTGTTTTCGGCGCGAAGGTAAACTCCGCGGGCAATTGCATCGTAGAAGTGAATTGTTCGCTGGTGTCAAGCAACGCCGAAAGCTGCAAGGCCACGCCGCTGCCGCCGCTGCCGGCGGCCCAGGCCTCGATCGCGATCACGTTATCGCCACCCTGCATCAGCTTGTGGATCGTAACGGCGCTGTCCATCGCGGAAAGCCCCCGCGTGCCGATCGTATCGGAGAGGGTCAAGGCGCCATTGACAAATACATTATATTTGCCGCCGCAGGAAACGCGCAGCGCGGCGCTGCGCGGGATACCGTTAATAAAAACGGGTTTACAGAAAAATAAATGGGCGATGGATTTATTGTCGGCCCAGAGCACTTCCGGCGCGGGATTCGGGAACGCGGGCGCCGCCGGGGAAATCGTCACGGCCTGGCGCCACCCGTCCGGCGGCATGTTTTTATTGTTCCACCCGGCCGGGCCGTCGCCGCGCACGATCCAGTCTTTATCGGTACCAATCAAAATTGCGCGGTAATAGGTTTTGCCGTAATTTTCCGGGCTCAGTCGCGCCAGGCTCTCCATGATCATGCCATACCAGTCATTGTGGCGCAAATTTTCCTGCCGCGCCAATTGCATCGCTTCCTCATAGCGCTTGACGGCCTCGTCCTGTAATTCATAAACAATGTCTTCGAGCTGGAACAGAAGTTTTTCCTTTTCGTCGGCGCCCATGCCCGTGGGGATCTGCGGTTCGCGCAAAATTTTGGCGGCAAGTTTTTCGTAATCGTTGCCGATCATAAAATTGGTCTGCGCCCAGCGCTCCTGGAATTGCGCGAGAGAGTCGGCCGGCAGACCCACGGCATGCGCGTCTTTGCAAATGTCAAGGTAGTAGGCGCGCACGGCCTTTTTCTGCGGCTCGAGCGTTTCCAGAAGTTGCTTTAAATACTGGTAATAGTACAGCGGCTTTGCCTTGATTTCCGCGGGGACCGGCGCGTTCTGCATGGCCTTGATGCCCTCAAGCTGGTAGGCCCCGGCGGTTTTATAAGCGTCGCTTAAATGTTTCTGCGCGGCGGCGAGGAAGCCGCGCTGCTCGGGCTTTAAGGAGTCGACGCCCTGGGCGAGTTCA
>JAQUMP010000150.1 GCA_028718065.1 Chitinivibrionales bacterium
GCCTTGGCGAAGGATGGACACCACATCAGCACGATTTGAATCATTGAACCGTGTTTAATCATAATCGACCTAAACAAGGCCAAGTGTGTGTTGTGTCAATCACGACAACCCCGTTTTCGGTAGACAAATCGAGGTTATAGTTTTGCGATTCAATGTTAACAACAATACTGGTTTTTTCAACATTAGGAACTTCGCAATAAGTATCAAAATAGCAAAGGCAGTTTGATAAACTGTTTCCATTATCACGCTCTTCAATTACGTAGGTTTCCCCATTCTTTGTAACAGCCATTTCCAGCTTTGCCCCGCAATTTTGTTTGTTTCTGGTATGCAAAAATGATAACACCTTGCTTGAGTCTGAGTATTTCCACCGCAACTTTTCAGCAGTGCAGTAGTCTACAGTGTCTTGTTGATACCCTATTGCTTTTATTTTAGCCAATTCCTTGAAACCCTCGCATGTGCTCGCTTGGGAATTGATAGAAATCACTCTTGCCGATTGATTTGTAATACCACAGGCGAAAAGTAAAGGTGCTATCAGAATAATTAACCTCATAACACACTCGCTTTCTTTACGTGAATAGCTTTTAAAAATTATAATTTTTCCATCGATGTAAATGCGTTAATTTCTGTTGAGTCAGAATGAAATGACCTCCCTTTAAAAATAACCGCAGGTTCAATATTTCCAGCTACATCCAATTGCCATCCAAAAATTACCTCCTGGATTTCAACATTACTGGTTGTATCCCCATTTTCCGCCAGAGCGGTCTTGGTGTTCTCGCTTATTTTATTTTCGATATTCACCTTATTGAATTTATCTAAATAATTTTTGGGTGGTTCAACATTTATGCTAACCCAATTTTTCAAATCAAGATATGAAATGTGATGATCCACCGCATCAATTCCAATGGTTGCATAGCTATTAAAAATAGGGTAGCCATGTACCATCCTGCCAATTTTCACGACAGCGGAATGAATTCTAAGGTGGGTGTCGTCTTCAAGGTTGCCATTCATATCCAGTTCTTCGTGTATGGATTTTTCAAATCTCGTATAAAGCACTTTTCGCTCTTCCGAATTTGATAATGGGTTCGGCACATTGTCCAAATAAAATTGCGCTTCACTCTCAAAACTTCTTTCGTCACCATATGACACACCTTTATTTGCCATGGCCCTTTTTGTATAGGTAACTCTTTTATTAATAGTATCTATGTCCAAGGAGTCAATTTTTGAAGACATATGTGCTGCAACTAATTGAAAGCTAACATGCGCATTTCTTTGCACTATCTGCAAATTTGCAGTAACTTTTTTAGAAACATTGCCTATGTTTGCCTCAAAATCTTGAAGACCTTTTTTTGCTCCCGGCGAAAATTCCAAAGTTTTGGCAAATGTACCGAGAGTAACAAAGTAAATCAACAAAGCAGATTTTATAATGAATCTTTCGGTCATGATTAATTCCTTTGATAATGGGTAAAAATGGATCGTTATATTTAAAGTAGCTCTATCGCATAAATCAATTTGGTGGTGCATCACCTGTTCCGTACCACCATACCCTGAAAAGATAGTTTGAATTTCCCAGGATAATATCTGCGGAACGAAAATCAGATAATTTTTCATCTTTTTGAGCGTCAAGACATATTGCGCTTGCCATGCCTGGACTGAAGGAATTGAACCAACCGCTGTACTCCTTTGATGCCTCTTCGTTACATTCACGCCATGCTTGCCAAATTCCCGTTCCGGTTTTTAATTTGCTTGCATAATGACCAGCTATGTAACTGTCAGAATTACCTGCTGTATTATTTGACCACTCAGTACTATGGTATCCAACAATATAATGCAAGCCTTCAAATAACCCCTTTTTTGACGATGTTGATTTCCAACCATCGTCTACGAGCCAGTTGAACGACTGCGAGTGCTTAATTTTTACCGTTTCACAGGATAATACTGCCATATATTCCAAATCACCGCACCTGTTTTCGTTTCGGTCTGCTCCGCCGCACGAAGATAAAGATCCGGTTAATTGGACCCCTGATCCGTTTCTCATTGCAATAAAACCCGGAGCTCCATGAGTAAAAATCCATAGCATGTCCGCATTGTCAACTCCATAGTCGGAATTGGAAAGGCGGCTTCCCTGAAATTGCCAGGCATTGGCCTCGAGGGTCGTAGTGTATGCCGGGTTATGATTATTGCCGTTTGACATGCTTGAAGTAAATGCGGCCCCGGCGTTCACATTCCTTTGCTCCGGCCCACATAGTGATATAAATTCCAGATTTTTATCTTCCGTCCAACCAATATCGCAAACACATTCGGAACCCGGAGAATATGCGCCAACAATAAAATTACCGCCACCTCCCCACTGACTCATTATGCTACTTGCCAGACTACCATCAGCATCGTCATTATAACCTACTAAATCGCCATTGCTATTAAGCAACAAGCAATAGGTATCACCATTCGCAGAAAGATTTCTCGTTCGAAGGCGATCACCTTCTCCGATAGCTCTTCCGTAAAGGCTGAATACATAACCACCAAATCGTGTCGAAGAAACAACCTTTGTACCATTCCTAAATAATGAACAATTTGCAATGCTAAAAACACCATAAGCTCGCACAAAAACCGTATAACTTCCCGGAGCTAAAGTTACAATTATCCGGGACGCCCAAGGGTTACCGCTAGGCACTATCCCATCATCGTTTTTTGCAATTTGCCTATTTTCAGAGTTGCTCCAAATGTAAAGGTAGGTATCCCCATTACTATTATCAATTTCGTCAGTGTAGAAATCACAGGATTGTGCGGAAGTTAGTATGAATGAATAGCGGATAATATTTGTTGCGGATATTCCGGTGCCAATAATATTCTCAGTTTCATTGGAGTACCGGTCCCAACCATACCCATTTTCAATCAAAACCACGCAGAATAAAAGTCCAATTATCTTTGCTCTGTTTAATGCAATCATTCCATATCTCCTTAGGTGTTTTTGTTGCCTTAAAAATTATTTCACGCCTTTGCAGATCACCATTTGTCTTCCAGCATTTCTTTTTTCAACATTCTTATTTTTTCTTCGCGAACAGATTTCGAACTATCGGAATACTGAAGCTCCATTTGTCGCTTCCGATCAAGAAACAATTTTCGCTTAGTAGAAAGGCGACTTTCATCATATAGGGAATTGGCAGATGATTTATTATCAATCTTTTTAACATTGCTTATTTGTTTATCGCTGCTAAAATCTTTAGTTTGAGCTGTTTTTACGGTATCCAAAGTTGGGGAAACGGCGTTCGATTCATTTGCGTAAGAAATATCCTTTGTCAAACATATACAAAGTATGGTAAAAAATAAAAGTCGAGACGTTTTCATGCGTTGTTCCTTTTTGAAAGATTGCATTTTACAATTATTATTAAGGCTGGGCAATAAGTTCTTGTACGCACAAAACCCCATGTCAAAAATGCACAATGTGCTGTCAGCACATCTACTGCGCTCAAATATTTTTTGAGCGAGACGTCATATCCAAATTAATTGTATTCCCTTCCTTTTCAACCAGTTAAGGCTTGGTTCGTTTGATTGTGAATAAATGCTTGTTTTCTCCCGAAATTTGTTCCTCAATCATCTTAATCCTTAAATCCCACGAATCACGGTTCAGACATTTTTTAAATGCCATAACACAATTTTGTTTAATGCAAAAGCAAAAGGAGTTGGATCAATAAACAAGAAGCGCATTCCGAAATAAAAATACAAAACACGGGCATTTCGGAAATGCAATTTGGCTGGTAGGAATAAGATAAAAAAAATAAATTTAGTAAGTCAAGAAATATTTACGGAAAATAATTTCCCTCGTGGCGATAAACCCTTTATACTATTTTTAATCTATGACCCCCAAGCATTTTTACGATTGGCAAACCGACGGCGGGACCGACGATATAATGCGTATCATCGATTGTCTTGAACGCAAAGATATCTCGTGGTGCGCGATCGGCGGGATTGCCGTTAATCACTGGGCGCAGGAGCCGATGGTAACGCAGGATGTCGATATTGTGGTTGTAACCGAATCCCTGGAAAAAGTAACCAAGCTTCTGGAAGAGGAAGGGTTTAAATCCGAGCGTTTCGATTGGTCAATTAACTTTAAAGGAAAATCCAAAGTCAGTATTCAAATCAGCACCGAAGATTTTTACAAGGAATTTCCCAGCCGCTCCGTTCCGGCGGACGTTCATGGAATTCTCATGCGCGTCGCTTCCTTAGAAGACACGCTTAAAGGAAAAATCGAAGCCTGGAAAGATCCAACAAGAAAGCAAAGTAAAAAAATCAAAGATTTAGGGGATATCGCGCGATTGGTAGAAAGTCATCCTCAGTTATGGAACCTGCTTACTAGCGACCTCAAAAATCAAATTCAAAAGCCCGAACAATAAAAGCAGCATCTTGTCGATTGCCTGTATCAAGCAACCGGCGCCCGGGACCTGCCTGCGCGAATTATATTTTAAGCAAGACAAAAGGGGGTGTTATGGGTTTATCAAAAGTCACGGTAACAATTAGTGATTTGGCCAAAGCGCAGCAACCCTATGAGGCGGATTTTCTCGTTGATACCGGCGCGGTCGATTGTCTCGTTCCGGCAAGTAAATTAAAAAAGGCGGGCGTTACGCCGGAAGGAACCTCGGTCTATGAACTCGCCAACGGAACGCCGGTGGAGTATGAATATGGCTTTGCGCGAGTTTCTTTCATGGGCGCGGAAACCGTGGCGCAGGTAATTTTCGGCCCGGAAAATGCCGAACCTATTCTTGGCGTGGTTGCCTTGGAAAATACGGGAATCGGCGTTGACCCCAGAACCAAACGGCTCCTTAAAATGACCGCAAAGGCATTAAAGTAATTCTGCCTGTTGTCAGGAAAAAGGCCTTCCCCATGAATGAATCGTCTTCGCATCCGCAAACAATCCTCGTCAAGCGCCTGGCGCACGGGGCGGGCATTGCTTTACCCGTGCGCATGACCGCCGGCGCATCCGGTTTTGATCTCGCCGCCGCCACGGAAGCCGACGTCGTTTTGCAACCGCTGCAGCGCGCGGCCGTGCCCACGGGTTTTTGCTTTGAGATTCCAGCGGGGCTCGAGGTGCAAATCCGGCCGCGCAGCGGCCTGGCGCTCAAACAGGGCGTTACAGTGCTTAATACGCCGGGAACCATCGATTCGGATTATCGCGGCGAAGTCAAAGTGATCCTGGTAAATCTTTCGGATGCGGCCGTTACCATAAAACGCGGGGACCGCATTGCCCAGGCTGTGCCCGCCCAAGTCGTGCAGCAGATAAGCTTTAAAGAAGAGAGCCAAATTTCCGAAACCCACCGCAGTTCCGGCGGGTTCGGACACACGGGAATTTAGACTAATAACGGATATAAGGCTGGTGCCCTTAAGATAAATTCAAATTAAGTCCCCTTGCGGGGGATTTAGGGGGCGAGCACTAAGGTTTTTAGGATTAACCAAATAGATTCTTCTCATAGCCGTATTATCCCCGAATAAGCATTTTGGAATCAAAAGCAGGAAACTATATTTTACCGATGGTTATGATTTTACCCATGCCCCATGCACTCATCCGATTAAACGCCCGCGCGCTCATTTTTGCCGCTACGCTGCTGCTGATTATTTCCGGTAGTAAACCATCCTTTTGCGCCCAGCCGGGCGGCGCCGGGTTTATATTTTTGGAGGAGCCGCTTAATGCCCGCTCCATCGGCATGGGCAGCGCCGGCACGGCCGCCGCCGGCGGCGGGTTTGCCTATTATAATCCAAGCCTTATCGCTTTTGCGCCGCCGGCCCTTACGTGCGTGGAGTATGGCCAGATGCCTCAGGACTTTAGCCAGACGCACCTGGAAAGCGCCTGGCATCTCGGCAATAATTTTTCCGGCGGCGTCGACTGGCATTTATACTCCATCGGCAATATTATCCCTGCCGACGAGCAAGGTCCATTACAGAATTTAACCGGTTCCAGCCAGGATACGCGGGTATCTTTACTTGCGGCATATACGTTCCATCGCGTGGCGCTCGGCCTGGCAATAAACGGGATGCAGGAGCAGATTTTTACCAGCACGGCCTATGGCGTGTCGCTTTCGGCGGGCGCGGCGACCGCATTTTTAAATGATAAACTGCGCGTGGGCGTGGCGGCCTTTCACGAAGGCTACGCCACCTCCTATCTTACGTTTCCGCGCGATTGGGAGCGCTACCGCATGCCGCGCAGCGCGCGCGCCGGGGCGGCCTACCGCGATTCGCTCTCCGCGGTTGCCTTTACAATTGCGGCAGACGGCGTTTATCGCGACGAAGACGAGCGCTTTATGCTGCCGGTGGGCCTGGAAATAAAGCCCCTGCCCTACATCGCCCTGCGCCTCGGCAAACGCTTTAACGACGACACCCAGGTGTTCAGTTGCGGCATCGGGATCATGGTTGCGCCCCTCACCGTTGATTGCAGCTTTGTCAAGGCGCAATTAGTAAACGACAGCGAACTGCACTGGCTGGTGGGCCTTACCTATGCCCTACCCCGTCCATAAGATGCTGTCATGAAAATCGTCCTGCAGCGGGTCGCCTGGGCACGCGTGCGCGTAAATGGCGCCGCTTGCGGCGAAATCGGCATGGGCCTGCTGCTGCTCCTCGGCATCCACAAAAACGACAATCAAAAATGCGCCGATACGCTGGCGCAAAAATGCGGCCAACTCCGGATTTTTTCGGACGAGTCGGGAAAAATGAACTTGTCGCTGGCGGACATTCAGGGTGCGGCGCTGGTGGTTTCGCAATTCACGCTGATCGGGGATTGCCGTAAGGGCCGCCGGCCAAGCTTTACCGATGCGGCAGATCCGGTTTTTGCAAATAAGTTATATGAATATTTTGTCGGAAAATTAAAAGAAATTATTCCCGATGTGCAAACCGGGGTGTTTGGGGCGATGATGGAGGTTGAGCTGCTTAATGCCGGACCTGTGACGTTAATATTAGAGGACAAATAATTTGGTAGGGGCGCTGCCCCTAAAACCCCGTACGGAAAATGCTTGTTGTAGCTAAAACAAAGACGGCATTTTTCTTGCAAAGGAGAAGTACTTGTCAAAAGAGGATTACTTGATATGCGTGGGGTTAGTCTTGAATTTTCTCTTAGGCTATAATAAGCATTTTCCCTGGCGGGTTTAAGGGGTGGCTAACCCCTTCCAAAAGAAGTTAATAATTTATTTGTCTTTATGTTCTTTATTTTTATTTATAAATCCCGAGATTTTGGAAATTAAATCGGGCGCCATGGCCAGGATTTTGGCGAAATTAACGTCGTTTTTTTCGACCCCGTGCACCTGCACATGGTCCTTTATAATAGAAATAAAGGCGATGGGCGTTATGGTAATGCCGCCGCCCGTACCCGCGCCGGAATTTGATTTTTCGTCCTTGCCGCCCCCGCCCGCCGCAAAACCAATGGAGATGCGCGACACCGGGATAAGAGTCACCGGTCCGGCCACGATCGGTTCACCGATAACGGTTTCGGTCTTGGCAATGGTCTGGATCTGTTCAAGCGCGGCTTTAATGACGTCGGTAAGCATAGGGTGAAAATATATGAGTTCCCCCGCTAAGGCAAAATAGAAATAAAATTTGCATGTTCCCCCTGGCCGGCCTGTATCCAACCTCTAATTTACAGCGAATCGTAAACCGTGAAATAATGGCCCAATGAGGG
>JAQUMP010000151.1 GCA_028718065.1 Chitinivibrionales bacterium
ATACGGACAAAAGCATCGAGCAGATCAAGGCCATGATAAAAGCCGTTGACATAGAAACCGGGCAAATCCTGATTTCGGCCAAGATCATCGAAATTTCCGACGGCAACCTGCGGAACCTGGGAATTCAATGGGGTCTTTTCGGCAAGGTTAACGGCGCCGACATCGGCGCAAAACACGTTTCTCCGGGCACGGACCTTGACCCGCAGAGTATCACCGGCGCCAACGTGGTCAGCAACGTGTTGGATAAAATTTCCTACGGCGTGGTGACGCGCGACCGACTGCAGGTCGCGCTGGAGTATCTCTTTCAGAACAACAAGGCGGAGGTGGTGGCCGAGCCTTCGATTACAACGCTTGACAATAAAGAAGCGCGCATTTTTATGGGCAGCCAACTGCCGCTCACCACCAAAGACATTGCCGGCAATACGGTGGTAAAGCTGATCGAAGCGGGCACCGAGCTCATCACCACGCCGCATATAACCGACGGCAAGCGCGTCATGCTGCAACTGAACGCCAAAAAAGAATCGGCCAATGCCGACCAATCGCTCAGCACCCAATCGGCCACGACGAATGTGGTGGTCAACGACGGCGAAACCGTGGTGATCGCGGGGCTAACCTCCAACCAAATGACCGAAACCGAGACGGGAATTCCGGTGCTCAAGGACATACCGATTATCGGTTATCTTTTTAAAACCAAGGAAAAGAAACTTACCAAACAGAATTTAATCATTTTTGTTACGCCGCATATCGTCCAAAAAAACATTCAAACCGCAACGCCGAGCGCGAAGTAAGTTTAACAATTTCCAGCAAATCCAACTCACCCCTACTCCCCAAGCCCCTCTTCCCCCTCTCTCGCGAGAGAGGGGAAGAGGGGTGGCCGAAGGCCCGGGTGATGAGGTGAGTTAGGACGCGTCGAACAAAATAGCCCGGTTTTATCCATCCTCTTTGTCAACCACTAAAAAAAATATTGACGCCGATTTCCCGGCATTATACCATTAAACCAGAAATTCGCCGATAATGCAACGGGTAGTGGCTGTTTACATGACGTACACCAACCTATAGTAGTAATCCATAGGTCACCCCTTGGCAAGAATCCAATGCGCGCGGAAAAAAAAATATTAGAATCGGCCGAAGTATTTAAGTATATTGCGGCGCCAAAAAAAAATAACAAAATCAATTTGACACCAAATTTTATCCATGTTAATTTTCTATTGGAATCAGGCAAGGCCCTTGCACTCATGAAAGGGTTTTTAAAGGAAGGCTGGTACGTATGATTTCTTCTATCCGCAAGCGAGACGGTAAAATACTCCCCTACGACAACTATAAAATAGCCAACGCGATTTTTAAAGCGGCCCAGGCGGTCGGCGGCAAGGATTTCGGCATGGCGCTTACCCTTGCCAAGCAGGTGGAGGTTCTGCTCAATAAAAAGTTTCATTCCAATTCGATCCCGGCGGTCGAAGAGCTGCAGGACATCGTCGAAAAGGTGCTCATTGAGCAAGGGCATGCGCGCGTCGCCAAGGCTTTTATCCTCTACCGCGAACAGCACCGCCGCCTGCGTGATACGCATGATTTAGTGCTCGATATTGTTCACACCATGGATGGCTACTTAAAACAGGAAGACTGGCGCGTGCATGAGAATTCCAACGTCAACTATTCGCTGGGCGGCCTGATCCTGCATAACAGCGGCGCGATTACCGCCAATTACTGGCTCGATAACATTTACGGACACGATATTTCCTCGGCTCATAAAAACGGCGAGATCCATATCCACGATCTTTCCATGTTCTCCGGGTATTGCGCCGGATGGTCGCTGCGCCAGCTCATTGCCGAAGGACTCGGCAGCGTTATGGGCAAGATTTCGTCGCGGCCGGCCAAGCACCTGAGCACGCTTATCCAGCAGATGGTCAATTTCCTGGGCATTCTGCAAAACGAATGGGCCGGCGCGCAGGCTTTTTCGTCGTTCGATACCTATCTTGCCCCCTTTGTGGCGGTGGAGCACCTTGACTTTAAGGAAGTAAAGCAGCAGATCCAATCGTTTATCTTCGGCGTTAACACGCCCTCGCGCTGGGGCTCGCAGGCGCCGTTCACCAATATTACCATGGATTGGGTCGTGCCGGAGGATCTGGCCAACCAGCCGGCGATCGTGGGCGGCAAGCCGCTCGACGAAACTTACGGCGCGTTCCAGAAGGAAATGGACCTAATCAACCGCGCCTTCCTGGAAGTGCTCATTGAGGGTGATTCCGACGGCCGCGGCTTTTCCTATCCGATCCCCACGTACAATATAACGCCCAATTTTAACTGGGACAGCGAGAATGCCGAGCGGCTCTTTACCATGACCGGCAAATACGGTACGCCCTATTTCCAGAATTTTATCAACTCAAGCCTGAATCCGGGCGACGTGCGCTCCATGTGCTGCCGCCTGCAACTTGACAAACGTGAATTGCGCAACCGCGGCGGCGGGCTCTTCGGCTCGGATGAATTTACCGGCTCCATCGGGGTGGTCACGCTTAACCTGCCGCGCATCGGCTACCTGGCGTCCACCAGGGAAGATTATTTCAGTCTTTTGGACCATTTTATGCTTATCGCGCGCGATTCGCTGGAAATAAAGCGCAAGGTAATCGGCAAGCTCATGGACCAGGGCCTGTTTCCGTATACGCAGCGCTATCTGCGCCACTGGAACAACCATTTTTCGACGATAGGCCTTATCGGCATGAACGAGTCCGCGCTCAATTTCATGCAGAAGGATCTCACCCATGCCGAGGCGCGGCAGTTTGCGACCGAAGTGTTGCTGCACATGAAAGCCAAATTGGTTACGTTCCAGGAGGAGACCGGACATCTTTACAATCTGGAAGCCACGCCGGGCGAAGGCACCTCCTACCGGCTCGCCAAAATCGATCATAAAAAGTTTTCACGCATGAACATTCCGGGCGGCGAAAACCCGTATTATACCAATTCCACCCAACTGCCGGTAAACGCCACGGCCGACCTGTTCGAAGCGCTCGACATGCAGAACGACATTCAAAAGCATTACACCGGCGGCACGGTTTTTCATGCCTTTATCGGCGAAGCGATCGACGATCCGGCGGTCTGCAAAAAGCTGGTTCAAACGATCGCGACCAATTACGAAGTCCCCTACTTTACGATTACGCCGACTTTCTCTGTCTGTAAACTTCACGGCTATCTTAAAGGCGCCCAGTTTTCCTGCCCCAATTGCGGCGAGGAGGCCGAGGTTTATTCGCGCATTGTGGGTTATTACCGCCCGGTGCAGAATTGGAACCTGGGCAAAAAGAGCGAATACCATAATCGCAAAACCTACGGCGTGCCCGCCGAAGGTTTGCGCCCTGCTGCGGCCGGTGAGAACAAGCTTACTATCGTGGAAACGCCCGCCGTGACCGAGGACATCGCATGCTCCGTGCCTTCCGGTCAATAAGGGGCTGGCAGCGGCAGACGTTTATCGATTACCCCGGAAAAATCGCCACGGCTCTTTTTTTTGCCGGCTGCAACCTGCGCTGCCCCTATTGCCACAACCCCGATCTTGTCCTTGGCGGCGCGGACGCCGTGGTGGATGGCGCGGAGTTTTTCGCCTATCTTGACAAGCGTAAAAAAATGATCGAGGGCGTGGTCATCAGCGGCGGCGAACCAGCCGTGCAGCCGCAGGAACTGGCGGCGCTGGTTACGGCGATTCGCGCGCGCGGCTTTGCAATTAAGCTCGATACCAACGGCATGCTGCCCGAAGTAATTGCGCAATGCGCGCCCGACTATCTTGCGCTGGACCTAAAAACCGTACCCTCGGCCTATCGGATTCTGCTCAAAGCCTCCTTTACGGATGTCGAGCAGCGGCTTATTAAATCGCTTGCTATTGTCCGGAGCATGGGCGCCGATGCCGAAGTGCGCATTACCTGCGCGCCGGAGATTATCAGCGAAGAAATAATCGCCGGATTGCGCCCCCTGCTGCGCGGCGTCGCGCGTGTTTTTTTGCAACCGTTTCAAAACAACGTACCGCTGCTCGATCCGGCGTTTAATGCAAAAAAGCCTTTACCGAAAGAGAGTCTGCGGCGGTTTTGCGATATTTTAAAGGACAGCGTGGGGCAGTGCAGAATACGCGGGGAGTAGCCGCACAGCCTTGTCTTCAAAATTTCTTCGGCGCTTGATCCTCCTTTACAGATTTAATCTTTCTTTAATCCGGTTTTAATGTCTGGGCGCTATTTTAAAAACATTCGTTAATGATGTCCCTAAAAATCAAGCCGATTAACCAGGGGATACAATAACAGAGGTCTATGATCGTAAATAAAAATGCATGCAGTATAAAGTCGATCTAAATTTTTATCATTGTTTTTTAAGAAGGAGGATGCTATGAGAAGGTCTCGTCTCGTTTTGTCGCTGATCATTGCTGCGGGTTTAGCATCAATCATCAATGCCCAGACAATCTACCCGCCCGATGTGACCGACTTCGTGCTGGTGGCCTATCAGCTCTCCGCCGTTCAGGAGGGCGAATTCAGCACCACGGGTCTGGCGCGTTCGCCGTACTGGAACGCCTGGGATGTCTGCACCGATAAATTAGACTACCAATACTGCGACCCGTCATGCTGCGCGGGCGGTACGGTTCCTATGGATGGCCCTCTGGACTGTCAATTAACCGTCTATGCTGCCTATGGTGAGGCGGGATTGTACCTTTATATTAAAGTCGAAGACGATTCCTGGGTAGATTATCAGAATGTAGTAAACAACCAATATGGCGATTATTCCCAATGGGCCAATGATGCCGTTGATATGTACTTTGACAACCAGCCCTCCAGTTCAATTTATGCGGCCTATGATGCCGGCACGGCATTGGGTGTGGGCACAAAAACTCCTTCAACACGGCAATATCTTCTGCGCTTCGGCGGTTCAACGCCGCCTACGGCCATGTATGTTAATGAGTTTAATCCCGCCTATCTTTCCGATAATACTTTGGCGGCGTTTACGCTTACACCCCATACCTTTGCGGAAGCGGCAGCCACGCTTGGTATTAAAAACGTAATAATTGGTCAGAGTTCCGGCAATACCCGCGTTCAGGAATGGTTGATTCCCTGGAGCCAGATCGGTAATCCGGGGTTGGCATCGGTGCCGAGTCTGGGGACAATGACGGCCTGCAATATCGGGTATAACGATGTGGATGTGGGCATGACTTCCGGCGTAAAGGCTTTACGCGTAGGGAAAAATGGCGATCCGGGCGGTCCCTGCATCGAAACATGCGATCCGGTCAATCATCCCAACTGGCAGAACATTCAGTACGGCCCCATGCTTAGCTCCCAGACCGCCGGTTGCACCTGGGCCGAGGACGGCGTAATAAATAAATTGTCGCAGAGCGCCGTCGCGAATTCCAAGATCGTCAGGAATGAATATTTTTCGCTGGACGGCAAGCGGCTTGATTTTAAAAACGGCGCCCTTAATGTCGCGCGCAACACGATCGTCATCAATCGTACGGTAACCGTAAATGGGGTAGTGCATTCCGCTCTGATCGTCAAGTAGTTTTGGGAATGCGCCGGGCGAGAGGCGTTCCTTCTTACGCTTCTCGCCTTTTTTTACCCGGCCGGCAAAACGGGCAGCGGCATAATTATCCATCCCCCTTCAAATCCACGAACGTATTTTAGAGAGTGCATTATATCCGGTTCAACAGGCGCGCCCCATGAAAATTCTTATTGTAGAAGACGATAAAAAAATCGCATCGTTCATTAAAAAAGGGCTCACCGAACAATCATACACGGTTGACATAGCGGGTGACGGCGACGAAGGCGAACGGCTTGCCGGGGAAAACATTTACGATGTCATGCTCATCGATATCATGATCCCCCGTAAAAGCGGATTCTCTCTTTGTCAAAGCGTCCGCTCCTTTAATAAAGCGGTGCCCATCATTATGTTGACCGCGCTTGATTCCACGGAAGACAAGCTGCGGGGATTCGAGGCCGGAGCGGATGATTATCTTGTAAAGCCTTTTGAATTTCAGGAATTACTGGCCAGGATCCGCGCCCTGTTGCGCCGGAATACAAACCAGGAAATCCCGAACAGCATTCATTTTGCCGGTCTTGAAATGGACCTCTCGACCCATACGGTAAAAAGGTCGGGCAGGGTGATCGATTGCACCGCCAGGGAATTCGCCCTGCTTGAATATTTGCTTCGCCACAAAAATAAAGTGGTTACGCGAACCGATATCGCCGAACACGTCTGGGACATTAATTTTGATTCGGAAAGCAACGTTATTGATGTCTATGTCAGCTTTCTAAGGAAAAAGATCAACAATGGTTTTTCCCCCAAGCTTATCCAAACCGTAATCGGCGTGGGATATATCTTAAAGGAAAATCCCGGCGAAGAAGATTAAACATCTGCCATGACTATAAAGATACGACTCGCGTTTCTTTTTTCGGGCCTCGTTGCGGTTATCCTCGCTGTTTTTGCAATAGTCACCTATTCCTATACCGGTTATCAAAGATCGGAGGAGTTTTTTTCCAAACTTCTCACGGATGCCATCGCGACCGCCGCCATTGTTCTTCGCAGTGACAATTTAAGCCCCCAAACGTTACAGCCGTTTCAACAACAATTGCTTAAAACTTCGCCTTCCGAATATATCACGATCTTTAACAAACAGGGCAAAAGCGTTTTTCATTCCGGCGAACAGATCCTGCATCTTTCGGAGAATGAACAACGCGAAGCGCTGAAGCGCGGACGATATGTGGTTACGGCGCGGGACACGGGCATCGGCGTGCTTTCGGAATATGAGCACGACCAGGCCGTAAAAAATGGAAAATTTACCATAACAAGGGGAGATACGCAGAAAGTCATGATTCCGTTTCTTGACGAAAACGGCAATTTCCCTCGGACGGTTTCGGTTGACACGCTGAATAAAGATATTCCGCTCACGGGAAACGTGGAATATATTATTGCGGTTTCTTCCGTCGATAACGAAGGCTTAAAATCCCTGGCCCGTTTTCGGACCTGGCTTCTTGGCGGATATTTTGTTTCCCTGCTTATCGTGTTTTTTGCGGGACTGTATTTTGCGGCCGGGGCCATGTCGCCCATTTCAGGGATCCGCCGCAAGGCCGAACGGATTTCCGCGACGGATTTACACATAAGAATAGACGAAGGGAACAAAAAAGACGAACTTGCCCTGCTTGCGCATGCATTTAATGAAATGCTTGACCGCATAGAAATCGCCTTTAAATCCCAGAAGCAGTTTGTCGCGCACGCCTCGCACGAATTGCGGACGCCGCTCACGACGATCGCGGGCCAATTGGATGTTTCACTGACCCGGCCCCGCTCACAGGACGAATATATCGGCGTTATCAAATCTGCCCTGGAGTCGGCGCGCCAGTTGAATCGGCTCCTTACGAACCTGCTGGCGCTGACCCAAACGGGGTCCGAATTGCTCAAACCCCTGCGCGTCGACGATGTTTTGTTTTCGGCCCTCCGGGATGTCAAGCAACGCTACCCCGCCCGCAAGGCGAACGTTCAATTCCTGGTATCGCCCGAGCAGGAGGACGTTCTTTTCGTGAACGCGGACGAGGGCCTGTTAAAAATCGCATTAGTTAATGTGGTTGAAAACGCGTTTAAATTCTCCACCGCGGCCGCACCCGTGGAAATTTCCATTTCATATCGGAAAAAATACGTGACCTTAAAA
>JAQUMP010000152.1 GCA_028718065.1 Chitinivibrionales bacterium
GCAACATCTTCGCAACGGTCTCGGCGGCCGCACAAAGCATTATGAGTCCGACGACGGCCGCGAGGATGGAAAATGAGTCATCCGCCCAGGTCCAAAAAAATATTTCGTTCAAAAACATTGCCGATGGCGACGTTGCTATTTCTATTACGCAGCACATTGGCTGCGCCATTACGGTCTGCGATGTTGAGGGCAGAAACGTTCTTTCGAATTCGGGGAGCGATGCAAGATCTTATATCCTGTCCCGCCGCGCGCTCAAACCCGGTATTTACATAGTCTCGGCGCGGTTGACGGGAGACAAAACCGTCCATGCGCGGGTTTTTATGAAATAGAATCGGATTTTTTCAAAGAAAACTTTTTATGAAATTCTTCAAATTGGTTTTTTTTGTGTCCGTGTTTTTTGTGTTTCCCCTCTTTGCATTGGGCCCCGCATTTAAATTGGTCGTTTTTAAAACGAATCTCATTGGCGCCAACGGTTCCGAATTTGCCGTCGGCGACGTCGATGGCGATGGAAAGAACGACGTTATCATAAACCGCTACGGCCAGGGCCTTTTCTGGCGGCAATATCCCAAACTGGATTCGGATTATACCATAGACACCCGCAACGATCATTACGGCGGCGAAATTCAGGTCGCGGATGTAGACAACGACGGCGACATTGACGTGATTTGCCCGGACCAGAACAGCAACCAAATATACTGGTGGGAAAATCCGAGAAAAAACAAAGGAAAACCCGACGGCAATCCTAAAACCGATACCTGGGTGCGTCACACGATCGGATCATGGGGAACGGATTATCCACACGATTGCAAAATCGGCGATGTAAACGGCGACGGGAAAATCGACGTTATCATCAATTGCAATTACGGCACCTATGCGAATCCCGATTTCTACGTGTTTATCCAGAATTCACCGGACTCATGGACCAAGGTCGATGTGGGTCCGCTGCGCTCCACCGAAGGCTCTTGGGTCGCGGACATAAACAAGGACGGCCGCCAGGATTTAATTGACGGAATGGATTGGTACGAAGCGCCTGCAAATCCGGTGACCGGCCAATGGGTCAGGCACCACATTAATAATTTTCCAACCGGGCTTATGCGGACGAACGTGGGCGACCTTCTGGGAAACGGCCGCCTCGATGTAATCACCTCCGTCTCGGAATACCAGGTCGGACCTTTGGCGTGGTACGAATCCCCGGCGGACATCGAAAACGGCACATGGACCGAACATGTTCTCGTTCCCGCCGCGGACCTTAATTATCACACGCTCCAGATCGGCGATATGGATGGCGATGGAAAACTTGACATCGTGACCGGGTCGACGCACGGACCGAACAGTTCCGTTCCCTACGCAAAATGCTTGCGGATTTTCTATAACCAGGGAAACGGCATTTTTAAAGACACAACCTGGCAAACCCAGTACGGCGTCTGGAACGCCATTATCGGTGATGTGGGGAGCAAAGGAACTCTCGACATTCTTAACTGCGATTATGGGGCCGGGGCCCAGGAAGAGCTATGGGAAAACCAGCTTACTCCTCCGCAGACCGGCGTTAAACCGGCCTTAAAAACTCCGGCCCGGCTTAAAAGCAAATTCGACGGCAAAATTTCGGGGTCCCTTTACTATTTACCGAACGGACGCGTCACGACCAACGATTCCAAGGTCGGGCGCGTGTTGATTAACAAGAAAAACGGGGAAATAGTGATCGGGAGTAATCGCGGATGCGGGACAACAATGAAGTAATGTCGTATTTGTGGTAACAAAATGAATGATATTTGTTTCCCCTGTTAAGAAAAATTCACCTAAATTAGTATTATTTAAAGGGCAGATAAAACATCAAAGGAGGTTATGTATGAAAAAAAAGTTAATTCTTGCGCTTGCCGCATTGGTAATTCTCGCCGGCGTCGCGTGCGGCGCCGAAATTATCGCATGGGACTTAAACCGGGCGATAACCATAGGAGACAACGGTTTTCCCTGGGACTACGCTCCGCCCAATAACACCAATTGGGTCTCGCCGGTCAATTACGCCGGAGGCATGCTTTACTACCGATACATTATAAAAGGGTGCCCCGGCAACGGAACGTCGGTTAACATCGCTATGTGTTTTCACCAAAATGGTTATACCAACGAAGCATGCTCCGGGGGTGGCTTTACCTTTACGACCTTCAAAACCGGCCCTGCGATCATTCAAAAAACCAGTGAGCCGCTTGCGGGCTGGTGGCAGAAGCCGGGAGCGGCCGTGGATTGGAGCCAACCGCGCGCCAGAGTAATGCTCGCAATCAAGCTTGGCAGCACCGCGGGAGCTCCTATAAGCACCATGTGTTGCGGCTGGAATTGGGCCGGGCTCGATCCCAATACGATTTATCCCATTAACCAGCGCTTTACCGCGGTTTTAGTGGCTGCCGGCAGTACTTTTAGCGGCTGGAGCAACTATCCCGATCCCGCCGATCCTGCACCTACAGATGTGGAGCAAACCGTAAAAAAGCCGGAATATTCTTTTTTTTCCAGCATGACAAACGGCAGGACGGTTTTCCTTAGTTTTAAACAGGCGGGCGATTACGGCATAACATTGCGAAACCTTGCGGGCAAAACGCTTAAAACCATCAACCCCGGATCGAACACTTCCTCTTGTCAAGTTACACTTCCCGCAAGCGGGGCGTATATAATGGAAATCAGGAACCCAAAAAGTTCGATATCCGAAAAAATGATGGTGGTAACCGTATCGGCAATCTGAAAATTCTTTAACCGGCTTTGACAGGCATGAGCTTTGGAGCGCATAGGCAAGTTACTTTATCTCTTTTATCAAATAGTGGTTATTCAAGGAGGATTTCGTGTTCAAACGCTTTATTTTGCGGTCTCTCTTTACCGTCATGCTCGTTGCGGCCGGGTCCTATGCGACCCAGATCGTCTATGTCAACGAAACGCTCAACTGGTCGGGCGGAGGGACCGAACGGTTTTCCCCGGTAGGGAGCACCGCCGGCTACGCCGACGGCCAGTGGTATGCGCGGGTCGAGGTCACTTCCAAACCAAGCGCCAAATTAGTGGCCCTGCAGCTTTGTTTTTGGCAAAATGGTTGGTCACTGGAAACCTGCTCGGGTTGCACGGGGTTCACTTCAACCGGGGTCATGTACATCGATCTGGGAAACCCGAACGGCTGGTGGAGACTGGCGGGCGCGCTCGACTGGTCGGGCGGCTTTACCGCGGTCGGGTTTATGCTCAAGGATGGAAGCTGTCAAGGTAGGCTGATGACCGCAGGGGCATGCGGTGCGGCATGCTATTCCGGTACTGACTTAAGCCAGCACGTTCCCATTGTCATGAAAGTAAAAATAATCCTGGTTTCGGCGGGCTCTACTTTGCAGGTGCCCGGAGACTGGACTAATTGCCCCTGGGGCTCGGCACCCAAAGTGGCCACGCCTACTATAACGCCGAACGGAGGCTCTTTTACGGACTCGGTGAGGGTAACGCTTGCCTGCGCCACAACCGGCTCTCAGATCTATTACACCATAGATAACAGCTCCCCTACTAACACCAAAACGCTCTACAGCGCGCCCTTTAAGCTCACAGCCACCACCACGATAAAAGCGCGGGGAATCCTGACGAATTATACCGACAGCGATACCGTAAAAGCCGCATTTGTAAAAGGGTCGACGGGCGCCGTGATTATGCCGCTCTACGGCGCTCCTGATGAGAACCGGGTGACTTTGCGTTTGTCAAATTCCGCTATTTCAGCGGCCGCTCCCGTGTTTTTGCTCGATCCCCAGGCGAAAAGTTTTAATCTGCGGGTCTTTGATATGAACGGGCGCACGCTGTATCGCAGCGGCAATTACGGTCTTGTCGCAACCGGAAATAATTATATCGTCTCTTGGGATGGCCGGACGCAAAACAAGACCTGTGTCGATCGGGGCGTTTATTTCGTGCGGTGTCGTTTCGGTAACACAACCGAAACGCGCGCGCTGGTCATCCGGAAATAATCCGCATGGCGGCCGCAATACAAGAAATACTATTTGTCATTACTTTGCCCAGGTTTTCATCGAGGAGAAATTTTATGCGATTAATCCCGCCGGGCTTTCTTATAATGGGTTGCGCGGTATTTTTTTCTTTGGGAAGTGCAACTCTTGCCCAGGATTCGGCCGCCCGGGATCAAGAGGCGGATTCCTTAATGCAAAGCAAATCGAATACGTTGGGCGGAGCGGCGTGGCTCGAAAACGGGCAGATCGTCAACGGCAGATATTTTAAGCTCGGCGCAACGCCGCTGAGCCGGCAATGGGTAGGCAATCTCTATCTCGATCTTACGGATGAAGTGGCGATCCGGGACAGGCTTACGATTTATGCCGGCATAGAAGGCAAAATAGGATACGACACCAGTCCGCTCAGAACCATCGACGATGCGCTCAATAACGCGCCGATCCAGCAGATTTCCTTTGCAATCATCCATGCCGAAGGCGCGTATTCGGTCGGCGACGCGGGCAATCCTTTTTTTAAAATCGGGCTCGGGCTGTTTCCTTTTAAATACAACCCGGACGCCCGCAACCTCGGGGAATATTTATTCCGGAGCGGAACCTACCCCGCGTACATCATGACCGGCTTCGACGCGGCCTTCGCCTATCTGACCGGATTGCGCTTGTCAAGCGATTTTGTTCCCGGGCTGCATCAGAGCCTGCTGCTGACCACCATGAGTCAAGTCCGTCCCTTTTACGATTTTTCTCCTTCGTATATTGCCGATTACACCGTCGGTTCATTTCTCACCATCGGCGCCGGCGTTTCCTTGTCCCATGCGCTTTCGGTGGACCAAAGCCAGACCATGCCCGCGGTTTACAACAATAAATACAAAACCGGTCCCGCCGATTCGGCGTACTATACTTTTGCCGGGACCAAGGTGATGGGGCGTTTTTCGCTCGATGTTCAAAAGTTTTTACCCTTTCGGGAAATTTTAGGAAAGGAAGACTTAAAGCTGTATGGCGAGGGCGCCATTCTCGGCGCCGAAAAATATCCGGCCAGCAATCTTTACGACTCCCTCAATAAAATTAATCCCTACGGATACGATAACATCCTGCGGAAGATGCCGATCATGGCGGGGTTTAATCTTCCCGGATTTAAAATCATCGACGTTATAGCAATCGAAACCGAATGGTACGGTTGCCGATACCCCGATGTCTATAATACAGTTGTGCGCCAGGGATTGCCGATCCCGGACGGCCCGCAGGCCGGATACACCGATTTTGCCTACGGCGCGGGCGTTAACCGTTGGAAGTGGTCGCTCTATGCCAAAAAAGAGGTCATGCATGGTTTTAGTCTTATTGTCCAATTCGCCAGCGACCATACCCGCTTAGTCACCCAGATGCCCAAGAATATTGACTATGAGGAAACTTTTGTAAAACCAAGTCAATGGGGATGGATGGCAAAGGCGCTCTATAATTTTTAAGTTTTTTTAAGGAGAGTGTTTATGAATACAACCCGCCGGCATGAAGTAAAAAAATGGGGCCCGGTTTTGCCGGGAGCGGTTTTAACCCTGTTCGCAGCGGTCATGGCGGTTTTTCCGGCGACGGCTGCGCGCTGGCGCTGCTCGACCCCGGCTTCGGCCTGGGTCGACAAAGGCGCCGTAAGCGCCGTTGCAAACGTCGCCGGCGGCAGTGACATTGTAATTGACACAACGGCAAAATATCAGGTCATGGACGGGTTTGGCGGAGCGTTCAACGAAATGGGATGGAAACCGATGCTCAAACTGGGACAGGCCTTGCGGGATTCGGTGATGCGCGAGCTCTTCGGTCCTTCGGGATGCAATTATACTTTTTGCAGAATGCCTATCGGCGCCTGCGATTTTGCCTACGGCTATTACTCTCTCGACGATCATGCGGGCGATTATGCCATGACTAATTTCAGCATCGCCCGCGACAGCCTTCTTTTAATTCCTTTTATCAGGGCGGCCATGGCCGCAAATCCGCACCTGCGGGTATGGGGTTCGCCCTGGACGCCGCCGATATGGATGAAAAGCAATAATTCCTTTGCTTGCACGGGCACCAACAGCATCGCCATGAACGCGCAGACGCTTACCGCCTACGCGTTATATTTGGAAAAGGCGGTGAAAGCCTATCAGGCCGCGGGGCTCGACTTTTTCGCGCTCTTTTTCCAGAACGAACCGTACGCCTGCCAGAATTTTCCTTCGTGCCTCTGGACGGGAACCGATATGCGCGATTTTATAAAACTGTATCTGGGGCCCAAGTTCAAAGCCGATAATATCAATTGTCAATTATGGACGCCCACCGTCAATAACGGCAGTTATACCGATGCCTTCGCGCCCATGCTCGACGACACGGCCTGCAGCAAATACCTTACGGGCGTCGGGTTCCAATGGGCCGGCATTAACGCCCTGCCGACCGTTTACCAATTGCATCCCGAGAAAAAACTCTGGGGGACCGAATCGGAATGCATGACCGGGCAGAACAGTTGGGCCGATGCCGTTTACATTTTCGGAAGAATGGTGCTTTACTTTCGCGGCGGCTGCGGCAATTACATGCAGTGGAACATGATCCTGGATAAATCCGCGCTCAGCTTTTGGAACTGGTCGCAGAATTCCATGATAACGGTGGATACCATTGCCGGGACCGTGGTTTTTACGCCCGAATTTTACATGACGAAGCATTTTACCAATGCGGTTTTACCCAATGCCCGCAGGGTGAAAATTTCGGGAGGGTTCAATAATTCGGCGCAGGATTACCAGGCCTTTTTAAATCCCGACGGTCAGGTGATCGTCGTGGTAATGAATACCGGCGCCGATGCCGCGGTAAAAATCCGGGTCGGGGGTCTTATGATAACGCCGACCCTTCCGGCCTCTTCTTTCAATACCTTCTGGATTTACGACAATTCCCTTGCAGACGTGCATGCACCTGCCGCTCCGGAGCGGCAGACCGGGCGTTTTTATGTTGACAACAGAAACGGCCGTCTTATCATCACCGCTCAAGCCGGCTGCCGTACCCTTAAAATATTCTCGTCGAACGGCAAACTCAAGAGCCGGCTCAACGGGAGCGCCGCGGTCGCGGTCCCGGTTACCGACTGGCCCGCGGGCGTGTATTTTGTGGAGGGTGATCTTGGCTCCAATCGAATTGTGCAAAAGGTTTTAATAAACAAGTGATCCAAAACTTTTTTTGAGGAGGCTGCATGAAGCGCTTTATTCCCGTTATTGTCGTGGTGGCGTTGACACTTATCGCGGGATGCGCGAAAAGCAAGAGCGGCGGCGCGTTGCTCATCGGTTTTTCGATAGCGGACCTTAAGGAGGAGCGTTGGCAAAGGGACCGGGACATGTTCATCGAAAGGGCAAAAAAATTAGGCGCCGAGGTATTGGTGCAGGACGCCGGCGGAGATCCTAACACTCAAATCCAGCAGTGCGATAATATGCTTGTGCGGGGGATCAAGGCGCTCGTGGTGGTTCCCAAGAACGCCGATGCGGCCGCGCCGATCGTGGAAAAAGCGCACGCGAAAAACGTCAAGGTGCTCTGCTACGACCGTTTGATCGCGAATTCCGACGCCGATCTGTATATCTCTTTCGATAATGTCCGCGTGGGCGAGATCCAGGCCGCGGAAGTGCTCAAGCTCATGCCCAAAGGAAATTACATGGAATTGCTCGGCG
>JAQUMP010000153.1 GCA_028718065.1 Chitinivibrionales bacterium
CAAAGATTCAACCGGAACGCCGGTCCCGGTCGACTCGGTGTTAAAGGGTATATCCAGTTTTACTTCGGTCACCACTAAAAATGGGTTGACGGTGGCTACTTTTGTCATGAGCAACAAGCAGGACCTGCGCGCCGACGAGCTCCTGAATATTAAAGTGGACACAACCGCCGCGGGCCTTAAATCCCCGCTCCAGATTATTGACAATTCGCCACAAATCAACCGCCCGGTTTATTTGAACCAGAAGGTGGCGGTGAGCATTATAGCGCCGCCGGTGACCCCGCTCAAAGCGGCGCCGGTCCCGTTTAAGGCAACATCCAATAATCCCCACAACACGAACCTCCTTTTAGGCGGCGATACTTACAATAAATATTACCGGCAATACCGGCAGTGGGTATGGTCCGAGGGAACCGGTACGGTTTTAACGTTTACCTATATTGTATCCTCAGTTCCCAACGATTCGCTCCAGGTCAAGCTCTTTATTTATGACGTGGTCGGCAACCTGGTAAACTCGTCGCAAAGGCCCTTTGAACCGGTACCGAAGGAGTTTACGCCTGCGAACTCGCAGCAGGGGTCGGCGCATGATTTTGATGTTTACTGGAACGGCACCAACGCCAAGGGCATGAAGGTTGCGCCCGGGGTGTATCGCGTGTTTATGTATGTAAAGACAACCTCCGGCAAAAACCAAAAATTAATGGCGACGGTCGGCGTAAAATAATAACTTTACAAAAAGGATTAACGATCTATGAAACCGGCAATGAATAACGACAAAATGGAATGGTGGCGAAACGCCAAACTGGGGCTTTTTATTCACTGGGGGCCCTATGCCGCGCTCAAGGGCGACACCCGCGGCACGGGGATTGATTTTCCGGCCGAGTGGTCCCGGCATGCCCTCAGGATCCCGCGCGAAGAATACCACGCGCTGGCCCGCGAATGGAACCCGTATCGCTTTAACGCCGATTCCTGGATCGCGCTTCTGCGCGAGGCGGGACTCAATTATTGGGTCCTTACCACCAAACACCACGACGGTTTCTGTATGTTCGATAGCGACCTGACGGATTTTAAAATCAGCAACAGCCGTTTTAAACGTGATGTCGCCGGGGAGCTGGCTGCCGCGAGCGTACGCCAGGGCGTGCGTTTCGGTTACTATTATTCTCCGCGCGATTGGGACCATCCCGATTATCTGCCGCATTACGAATATTACGGCAAACCGGGGCCGCACTACGGCGGCTGGTGGGGCAACAAGCCGGAAGACCTTTCGCTTGAACGCAACGCAGCCGTTAATCTTCACGGCGGTGCGAACCGGAGTGCGGAAAATGCCGACTTTTTCGACTGCGGCTGCGCCGGCTGCAAGGCCAACCTGCCATTTATTGACGGACGCGATCCAAAAAAAGCCGACCTGGCCCGCTACTTTGCCTACGAACAAGGCCAGGTTTTTGAGCTCATGACCAAATACCCCGATCTGTCGATTTTATGGTTCGACGGCCGCGACCATGCCGCCGAACTGGCCGGGACCGCCGATTTTCTCGCCCGCATACGGGCCAAGCGGCCCGACATTATCGTAAACGACCGCATCGGCGCCGAGGGTTTTCTGGCCGATTTCGGCGTAAAGGAGTCTCACATTCCCGAAACGGGAGAAGCCCGCGATTGGGAAGCATGCATGTCCATGCCGCTTACGTCATGGGGCTACGACCCCAACGCCCACACGCTCTTTACCCCTGCCGCAATTGTAAAACAGGCCATCGAGGTTGTTTCCATGGGCGGCAACTTTCTTATTAATGTTTCGCCCGACGAATTGGGCTGCATTCCCGTGTCGCAAAGCGAACGCCTGCTGGCCCTCGGCGGCTGGCTGCGCCGTTTCGGTGATGCGATCTACGGCACCCGTAAAGCCGCCATCGCCCCGCAGCAAGGCATCCGCTTTACCGCTAAGGGGACCGCCCTTTACGCCATACAGGTTGACAATCCGGGAGCCGATTTATGGCTTGCCGGCCTGCGCATGGATGCCGGCGGCACGGCCGAATTCGCCGACGGATCGGGCCCGCTGCGTTGGGAAAACCATCCCGCCAAGGGGCTGCATGTGCGCGTTTCGGAGACCTCCACGGCGCTGTGGGCGGGCGAGCCGGCTCTGGCGTTCAAACTCTCGGGTGTCAAGACAATCGGGTAAGCCCTAAAATTCGTGGATCCAGAGCGGCTTGTGGCCGTCGTATTTGCCCTGGTTGTAGTTGAGCATTATGATTTCGGTGGTTTTGTCGCGCTTGATGTTAATAATAAGCCGGTCGGTGGTTTCGCGGGTTATAAAAAGTCCCTTGCCGTGCTCGTCCAGAATCCCCAGCGAAAGCCCGTCGGCGCCGCGTACCGTATTGCGCTCCAGCCAGTAGAGCACGTCCTTTTTTGTCAAGGCCCCGCGCTGGTCGGTGACCGCCACGCCGGACATGACGGCATCGCTGCCCCAGGCAACGGTAATGGCCTCGTGCGGCGCCAGGGTTACGTTGGCGGGCCACAGCTCCTTTTTATCGCCCCGCTCGTTTTTGGCGCCGTAATACACGGCGTTAATGATGATTTCGCCGAGAGCATGCTTGAACTTGCCCCGCGTGACCGGATTGGGAAACGTGGCGATGATGCGCGTGAGCAGGTCGTCGGCATTGGCGATCGAGCGGATGGTGCTGCTGCCGATGGGTCCCGTAATGTAGCGGTCAAGGCCGAAGACCTCTTCGGTAAGAATGTTGCGCAGCAGGACCCGGATTTCGTCAAAATTAAAATTAATCGACTTGGTAATAATATTACCGATATCGTATTCCTTTGCATAGGAAAGATAATCGCGCACGTCATAGGCCGTAATCAGCGCGCGTTTGAGCGCCGGATAGCGTTTTTGCGCGGTAGCCAGCAGTTCAAAACCCTTCATGCCGGGCATGTTGATATCGGAGAGAAGCAGGTCGAAGGTCCGCTGCTCAAGAAGCGCGAGCGCTTCCGGGCCGTTGTGCGCGCAGGTAACACCGTAGCCTTCGTCACGCAACAGGTCGCTCATTACTTCTAAAAAGTCGTGCTCATCGTCGACTAAAAGAATAGATTCATCCATTGTTTTTTTCCTTGGACGAGGGCAGTTTTATGGTAAAGGTGGTATTGCCCGGTTCGGAAGCGACCCGGATTTCCCCCTTTGATTCGGTCACGATTTTATAGGCGATGGTAAGACCCAGGCCGGTGCCGTGGCCGGGTTCGCGTGTTGTAAAGAACGGGTCGAATATTTTTTTCCGGATGGCCTTGTCGATGCCCGGCCCGGTATCGTTAATGTCCACCAGTACCGAGCCGCCATCCCCCGCTCCTGTCTTAATAGTCAAGGTCCCGGCGTCGTTCATTGCATCCACGGCATTGTTGATGATGTTAAGGACCACCTGCACAAACCGGCTGCGGTCCCCATACACGAAAAGCTCCTCGCCGAATTTACGGCATACTTTCAACGCGGAGAAATTGGCCTGATAGGCTGCATAGGCAATGGCCTCTTCGCAGATTTCGTTGATACCGTGATACCCGGTGCGGGCGACCCGGTTGCGCGCAAAATTGAGCAGGTTATCGATGATTGCCGCGCAACGCTGCACCTGTGTTTCAATGGATTGCAGGTTTTTATCGGTTTGAACATGGTCACTCAGCGGCTGCATGCGCAGGCGCAGCAGGCGCGCGCTGATAATGGAAAGCGGATTGCGCAACTCGTGGGCGATCCCCGAAAGCATGGTGCCCATGGTCGCCAGTTTTTCCGCCTGGTAAAGCTGCGCGGACATGGCTTCCTGTTCGCTGATGTCCTGCATCAGCAATAAAATGCCGCTGCTGCGCCTCTGGTAATCGATCATGCGGTGGCAGGATATTTCCAGCACGTGGTGGTTAAAACGGACCTTTTTAATTCTATCCTGGGTCGAGTCCGCCTGCACCGAAGAAATCATGTCCGCGACGTCCGCTCGGATTTCGGCCGGAAAAATCGAGAAATACGAAACCCCGAACAGGTCGTTGGCCGCTATCGCAAGCAGTAAACGCGCATGGTCGTTGAGCAGGATGATCTGGCCGTCCGTGTCAAGAATAATCAGGCCGATGGTTAGCGAAGCGATCAGGTCGGCATTGAGCCGGCGCTCATGATCGAGCATGGTTTCCCGCAGCTTTAGCTCCTGCCTGAGCGTTTGCTGGTCCCCCAGATTGTGCTGCATGGCCAGAATGCTCTGATTCAACTGCGCGTACAGGTAGAGCCGGTCGATGCGGCCGGCAATAAGGCCGGATTCGATTTCGTGTTCGTAAACGTACTCCAGCGTTCCCTCGCGTAGCTTACTCCCCAGGGAAACGGGCAGCCGCGCGTAGTCGGCGATCAGGATTATCACGGGGATCGTATTGTTCAGAAAATAGAGCTGCTCCATGGAGGCGACGGAAAGATCGGATAAAACATCCTGGTGCAAGAGCATGAGACCGCAGACCTGGTCCACCTGCGCGCAGGCCTCGATCGAAGGCGCATGCACCAGCACATAACCATGCGCGGCGCAGGTACGTTCCAGTACTTGGCTAGTAATGCCGACGCAGAGAATATGCGTGAGTACCATGGTAGCTTTATTATACCACAACCGGAAAAAAGGGGCAACCGCCCCCGCTATTTTCTACTTAGGTTAAAAAGCTGGGGGATGCGGCTGACGTCGTTAAAGGTTACGTAGACAAACAGGAAGATAAAAAAGGCCACGGCAATGCGGTTGATGAGCATCTGGGATTTTTCCGTAAGGGGCCGGCCGCGCAGCGCCTCCAGCAGGAGAAAGAGCAGCACGCCGCCGTCGGTAATAATAAGCGGCAGCAGATTGAGCACCGCCAGGTTAATGCCGATCAGGGCGATGAACATGAGGATGGGAATAAGGCCGCCCAGCGCGATAATGCCCGACATCTGCACGATGCCGATGGGGCCGGCCAATTGCTTGGGCGAAACCTGGTGCGAAAATAGCTTTACAAATACATCATAGATGAGCCGGGTATATTCCCAGGCCTGGCCGCCGGCGCGGCCGATAGCGCCCACGGCGGAGTAACGCACGGTGTGCTGGGGCGGGTTCTGCGGCGTTACGCCGATTAAATAGCGGGCCGCGGCCGGATTAAAAGCCGGACGGACGGTGACCGCTCGGAGCGAATCATGATTCCGCAATAGGAGCGTCAGCGCGCTTGACTTAGTGGAATCAAACCGGGTTATAATCTCGGAAAGCTCAAACCACGAGTGAATCGAGTCGCCATTAATGGCCACGACCAGGTCGTTTTTTCGCAGTCCGCTTTTAGCCGCCGGGGAATTGGGGGTAATGGAATCGATCCGGGCAGGCATGGCGGGCAAAAGTCCCGCGGTGGGCTGCTTTGGTATGGCGCTGCCCGCAATGGCCTGGGGCCGCAGGGTAAGCGCGCGGGTCTGGCCGTGATTGACAACAAGGCAATCATAGCGGGCGGCATGGCGCGCCAGCGCCCGTTCGATATCTTCCCACGAAGAAATTTTTGTCCCATTGATCGCCACCAGCGTATCGCCGGCGCGGAAACCCGCGATTTTTGCGGAGGAGTTGGCCTCAACGGCGCCAATGGCCGGCACGGCCCGATAGAGCGGCTCATCAACACCCACCAGGAAGGCCGCATATAGCACAACAAACGAAAAAATAAAATTGGATAACGGGCCGGCCACGGCGACGATGGCACGCTGATATATGGGCTTGGCCATGAAGGCGGCCGGATCGTCGCTCGGCTCTTCGCCGGGGTGCTCGCCGGCCATGTTTACGTACCCGCCAAACGGAATGGCGCCGATGCGGTATTCGGTTTCCCCGATTTTGCGGGTGTAAAGCGCTTTGCCGAAACCGATCGAAAAGGCCATTACTTTAAAGCCGAGACGCTTGGCCGCCAAAAAATGGCCCAGCTCGTGGACCATTACCAGAATTCCGAGAATTAAAAGCCCGACGATGATTTGAAAGAGAATATTTGTCATATTGTCAACCGTGGTGATAGGTTTTTAAAACGGAAGCGCGCGTATCCCGGTCGATTTGTTCAATTGCATCAAGCGAGTCGGCCGGGGCCGGCCTGGCGCGGTCCAGGGCGTCTTCAATGATCCGCGCTATGGCGGTAAAAGCTATCTTGTGATTTAAGAAAAGCGCGACCGCCACTTCGTTTGCGGCGTTGAGCACCACCGGGATGCTGCCGCCGGCCTTGCCGGCCTCACGGCACAGCTCCAGGCAGGGAAAGCGCGCATGGTCCGGCTCAAAAAAAGTAAGCGTCCCGATCTCGCTCAGCGAAAGGCGCCGGGAGGCATCGGGCAGGCGCTCCGGAAAACCGAGCGCGAACTGGATCGGCAGTTCCATCGAGGGAACGCCCAACTGCGCCATGAGCGCGCCGTCATGGAATTCAACCAGGGAGTGAATGATCGACTGGGGATGAATCAGGACGCGCAGCTTGTCGTAGGGCAGGTTAAACAAATGGTGCGCTTCGATCAGCTCCAAACCCTTGTTGAGCAGTGTGGCGGCATCGATCGTGACCTTTTTGCCCATCACCCAGGTCGGGTGCTTGAGCGCCTCTTCGGGCGTCATCGCAGCAAGCCTTTCCTGCGGCAGGTTGCGAAACGGCCCGCCCGAAGCGGTCAGAATGATGGATTCGATCGTGGCCGGATCTTCGCCGCGCAGGCATTGCATAATGGCGCTGTGTTCGCTGTCGATGGGAACAATTGAACCAAGCCCCCGGCCCAGAAGCGCATTGATATAATCGCCGCCGATGACTAAGCTCTCTTTATTGGCAAGCGCGACGCGCTTGTTGCGCATGAGCGCCGCGACCGTTGAGCGGAGCCCGACTTCGCCCACCAGGGCATTTACCAGAAGGTCGTAATCAAGCTCGTTAACCAGGGCCTCCATACCCGCGCGGCCGCGGTAGAGCTTTACAGACGAGGGAAGATCGTTTTTTGCCGTTTGGGCCAGGGCTTCGTCGCCGATGCAAACCGCCGCCGGCGCAAAAACGCGGATTTGCGCATGCAGGGTTGCAAGCGAGCGGTTGGCCGCCAGGCCGACCAGGGTAAAGCGCTCTTTAAAGCGTTCGATGCAGCGGCAGGCGGAAGCCCCGATGGAGCCGGTGGAACCGAGGAGCAGGATTTTCATGGCGGTGCGTTATCCCATCCACTTATTTACAAACCAGATAAAAAACTCCACCGTGGGGGCGGCAAAAAAAAGGCTTCCGAATCTGTCAAGCACGCCGCCGTGGCCGGGCAGGATTTCGGAGGCGTTTTTAACTTTAAAGTAGCGCTTGATAAGCGAAATTAAAAGGTCGCCCACCTGGGCGGCAATGCCGATTAAAAAACCCAGGGCAAAACCGATCCAGAGCGGCAATCCCGGCGTACGAAAAAAATACCATCCCGCGCCGGTAACCAAAAGCGCCGTGCAGAACCCCGCCACGCTGCCTTCGATGGTTTTATTGGGGCTGATGGTGCTGTAGCGGTGCTTGCCCCAGAGGCTGCCGTCCACGTATGCGGCGGTGTCGCAGAAAAACACGGCGGCCACGATCGTTACGATCCCCATCTGCGAG
>JAQUMP010000154.1 GCA_028718065.1 Chitinivibrionales bacterium
CCTTGAAACAGGGAAGGCGCAACCCTTCATCCGTGAATGGTAACTATTGTTGTGCGCCTCTAGTAATACTATCGACATGCGCCGCTAAAACCTTTATAGGAAATATGCGTAACCATGGTCCGCTATAATATTGAGGACGTTACCGATCAGATGGTTTTGGGCGAATCGATTTTTTCACCGAGCGGCGAGCTTTTGATCGCCTCCGGGTATCATCTCACGGAACGCTATCGTCTGCGCTTAAAGCAGCTCGGTTTTCAATTCGTTTACATTTCGGTAGAAGGTGTCGAGGGCATAAATCCCGAGACCATAATTTCGCAGCATGTGCAGCGCGAAATGGCCGCCACCCTGAATAAAACTTCCCAAAACATCAAGAACACGCTCGAAATCCGCCAGGCGGGCGTGCGGACGGTCCAGAAAATTATCCGCGAGAACAAAAACGAGCTTAACAAATACATCATGAATTCGGGCATGTCCACGGCGCTGGAGCGGTTTATAGAAGAGATCCTGAACCAGTCTTCGGTCATCGTTAACGTCTCGGCGCTGCAGGAGCTGAACCCCGAATTGTTTTCGCACGTGATTAACGTGACCATCACGGCGCTCTGCATCGGGAAAAAGTACAAGTTTTCCTACGAGGAAATGAAGCAACTGGGCATCGGCGCCATGAACTACGACCTGGGACTGCTGGCGGTCCCGCGCGAAGTGATCGAGCGCGAGGGCGACTTGACAGAAGAGGAAAAACACGTTTTCCAGCAGCATACGGTCTACGGCTACATGATGCTCTCGCAATGCCCCGCGATCCCGCCCACCAGTTCGGCCGTGGCCCTGCAGCACCATGAGCGCGAGGACGGCAGCGGCTATCCGCGGGGCCTTAAGGGCAATAACAACCCGCCGATTAAGGACCTGGGACGCAAAAACATTATCCACCGTTTTGCCGAAATCGTGGCCGTGGCCGATACCTACGACATGCTGCTGTCGGGCCGGATGCAGCCCGACGGCGAAAAAAAAGAGGTGCTCCAGGCCCTGCGTGCCATGATCGAGGCCGGCGGCGCCAAGCTGAATGCCGAAATCGTCAAGACGCTCGTTTCGATCGTGCCGATTTTTCCGGTCGGCGCGCGCTGCCGGATCATCCGGGCGGGTTCGGCGCAGCTTCTGGGACTGTGCGGCGTCGTGGCCCAGCAGAACCCCGACAACCTGGAAAAGCCTAAAATCATCATTTACGAAACCAAGGGCCACGAGCAGATCAAACCGATCATAATTGACATGTCGGAACACCTCGAAGTGGTGATAGAAGTCATTACCTGATATTCGATGTGTTTTGACCTCACCCCTGACCCCTCTCCGATTCGGAGAGGGGAAAAGGGGTGGCCGAAGGCCGGGGTGAAGGGGTGAGGTCAAAAACAACAAAACTATTATTTATTTCCGTCTTAAGATTATATTTTACACCGTCTGAGGTAAATTTGCGCACCTCCTCTTTTACGGCAAAGTCGCTCTTTTCATGAAAATCCGAAAGAAAACCAAAAAACCCGCGTCGCCAACAACGGCCGAAGCCGAAACGCCCTTCTGGGCGACCCTGCTTTCTTTTGTCAAGCCCTATCGCGGCACGTTTGCGCTGGCTTCGTGCATGGCCGTGCTGGCGGGTACGGCCGTGGCGCTGCAACCCCTTATAATCAAGTGGATCGTGGACGACGGCATTTTACGCAAACTCCACGACGGCTCGCATGCTCCGGCGGGACAATGTCTTAAATATGTTGCTTTTTTTACCGGCCTTTTTCTGCTGTCCAGCGTTTTGCGCATTGTTTTCTGGATGATCGGCTATCGCCGGCTGATCGCGGTAATCGAGCAGTTGCTCTGCGATCTGCGGTCGCAATTTTTCCGCCATGCCCAGCATTTGAGTTTTCGTTTTCATGACCGGGTGTCCAGCGGCGAGCTTTTTAACTACATCATGGGATCGCCGCTTACGGCGCTCAAAACATTTCTGCATCAGGGCGCCTTGTGGATCCCCAGCCAGATCGTCACCTGGATCGTGGCCGTCATCATGCTGCTGCGCTTTAACGCGGCCATGACGCTCATTTCCCTGGCGATGGCGGCCGCAGTCGTGTATGTCAACAACCGCTCGCGGTTTATCATCCGCGAACTCACCTCCGATTTCATGGAAACCGAATCCTCGGTAAGCAAATACGTGGCCGATATGCTGCAGGGCAGCCGGGCGATAAAAATGTATGCCATCGAAGACAGTATTTCCGGTTCGTTCGAGAGTTACGTCGACCGTATCCGCGTCCAGGGCGTCCGGCTTGCCTACCGTCAACAGCTCGAAGGTATAAAGCCCGAATTTCTGCAATACGTGGGCATGGCCCTGATTTACGGCACCGGCGCTTATTTTTGTTTGTACCGGGAGATGCAGATCGGGACGTTCTTTGCCTTTATATCGAGCGTGCAATTGCTCATGGGACCGCTTATGTCCCTGCTGCAGCTTAACCTGGTGCGCGCCAATGCCGAGGCCGGGCTCAACCGCATCATGCGCATCATGCATTCCGAGCAGGGCATTGCCGATCCGCCCGCGATAAGCCGGGTAAACGTGGCGCCCCAGGCCGCGCACGCGCGCGCCGCCAAAATTCCCTGCGTGGAGTTTGTAAATGTTTGTTTTTCGTACGATAAAAAACCCGCGCTCTTTAAGGACATGTCCTGCCGGATCGAAGACGGTCAAAGCATTGCCCTGGTGGGGCCCAGCGGCTCGGGAAAATCCACCTTTGCCATGCTGCTGATGCGGCTTTACGATCCGCAAACGGGCCGGATCTTGCTTAACGGCATCGAGCTGAACCGCTACGGGCTGCAGGAGCTGCGGGCCAGCTTCGGGGTCGTCCCGCAGGCGCCGTTTATTTTTCAGGGCACGATCCTCAACAACATCAAAGTGGTAAAACCCCTGGCGTCCGACGCGGAAGTCAAGCGCGCCATGGAAATCGCATTTGTCACCGAATTCCTGCGCGATCTGCCCGACGGCGAACAAACCTATATCGGCGAAAGCGGCTTTAATCTTTCCGGCGGACAGCGGCAGCGCATCGCCATCGCCCGCGCCGTGCTCAGCGCGCCGCGCTACTATCTTTTCGACGAAGCGACCTCGGCGCTCGACAATCAATCCGAACGCCGCATTCAGGCGGCCATGGACGAACTCATGAAAGGCCACACCACCTTTGTTATCGCGCACCGGCTCTCGACCGTGCGCCACGTCGACCGTATTTTGGTGTTCGAACACGGCCGGATCGTGCAGGACGGAAATTACGCTCAATTGACGCAACAGGAGGGAACGTTTCAAACGCTCCTGAACAGCGCGCTCTAATTCTCTTTTTTTGTCTTTGGCTCTGCCGTGTCGGATAAAGTATTTTGATCGTCTTAAAAAAGTTTATTTTTCGACCCACCATTTTATTTTACAAAAGGGGTTGTCATGAAATACCTGTTTACATCCGAAAGTGTTTCCCAGGGGCATCCGGACAAAGTCGCCGACCAGATCTCCGACGCCGTGCTCGACGCCATGCTCGCGCAGGACCCGAATTCGCGCGTGGCCTGCGAAACCTTAGTCACCACCGGGCTGTGCGTGGTGGCCGGCGAAATCACCAGCAAGGCCATTGTCGATATCCCGGCCGTGGTGCGCAAAACCATCGCCGCCATCGGCTACACCGATCCCGCGCTCGGCTTTGACGCCAACAATTGCGGCGTGGTGGTCGCGATCGACAAACAATCGCCCGATATTTCACAGGGCGTAACCGCGGGCGCGGGCCTGCACAAAGAACAGGGCGCCGGCGACCAGGGCATGATGTTCGGCTACGCCTGCGACGAAACCAAGGAATTCATGCCGCTTACCATGCACCTGGCCCGCCGTCTGGTGGAGGCGCTCACGATCGCGCGCGAAAAAAAGCAGATTCGTTACCTGCGGCCCGATTCAAAATCCCAGGTAACTATAGAATACAGCGCCGACCACAAAGCCCTGCGCGTACACACGGTCGTGCTTTCCACCCAGCACTCTCCGGATGTCAATCATGCCACGATCCAGAAAGACCTTATCGCCAAAATCATTAAAAAGGTGATCCCGGCCAAACTGCTCGACTCAAAAACAATCTACCATGTCAACCCGACCGGCCGGTTCGTCATCGGCGGCCCCGCGGGCGACACCGGCGTAACGGGCCGTAAAATCATCGTAGACACCTACGGCGGACACGGCGGACACGGCGGCGGCGCGTTTTCGGGCAAAGATCCCTCCAAAGTCGATCGCAGCGCGGCGTATGCCGCCCGCTGGGTCGCCAAAAACATCGTTGCCGCCGGCCTGGCCAAGCGCTGCCGGATCCAGGTTTCCTATGCGATCGGCGTTGCCAAGCCGCTCTCGGTCTTCGTTGACACATACGGAACGGGCATTATGTCCGACGACCGGCTCTGTCAGATCGTCGAAAAAACATTCGATCTGCGCCCGGCGGTTATTATCCATACCTTAAAACTCAAACGTCCCATTTACCGCGAAACCGCGCGCAACGGTCATTTCGGCCGAAACCTTCCCGAATTTACCTGGGAAGCGCTTTCCATGGTCGGCGCCCTGCGCAAAGCGGCGAAATTGTAAACAATTAAGTACTATTGTTTACGTACTCGGGTAATAGGTTAAGAGGGGGTATGAACGAAGTGTTTATACCCTCTTATTTTTTTTAAGGATTTAATAGGCGCATGAGAATGATCCTAAATTTAAAAAAAATTTTCGCGCTTAAATGTTTTTATTTAATAAGTTTGCTGTGGCCGGCCCATACACTGCAGGCCGCCATCCAAATTTCCGAAAACACGGCCACGCGCCTGGCCTTTACCTGGACCCTTGACCGCTACGACACCACAAGCTTTACTTCTGCAAACGGCGCCCGGGCAACCGCCATAACGGTAGCCGGCTCCAACAGTCAATATGTCGCGGCGGACTCAACCGTTGTGCCGCTCTATTCCTTTTTTGTGGGAGTCCCGGCGCAAGGGTCGATCGCGCTGAACGTAAATCCTTCCGATATAGTAACCCTCAACCTGCATCATGGGCTCGCCAAAAAGCCCCGGAAAGCAACGGACGCCGCGGGCCCGTTGTTTAACGACGACGCTTCCTGGCTGAGCCGGCCGCAATATGCAACGGCCGGCGGCAGGCGGGTCGTTAAGCTTGCCCTGCGGCCGGTCGGCGTGCGGCAACGGGGCGGGGAGATTCAGATTTGCAGGCGCGTGAGCATTGTTATTACCTTTCCGGCGGCGCCTTTTATGCCCTCTCAAAAAACGGGCCGCTCCGATTATGTTACCATGCTGCGCAACCTGATTTTAAATTACGACGTAAGTTGCGGCTGGTACGCCACGGCGCCGGGCCGCGCCAAAAAAACGGCCGAATCCCTGTCGGCATTCCTTAATGCAAACACCTTATCGTGGTTTGAAATCGGCGACGGCCATAGCGGTATTAACGAGGGCACCATCAACGAAAACGGCATTCTAAAACTTACCTGGGCCGATCTTCAGTCCTTAGCGCCGCAACAACCCATCAACATTAATTCCATCCGCCTCTTCGGCAGCCACAAAACGGAGCTGCCGGTCGGGACGCCGGCCGCTTCCCAGATTCCCGACGGCGTCGCCGAAGTGCCGCTGCTGCGCATCGACCGCAACGGCAACGGCTTACTTGACAGCGAGGACATGGTGCTGGCGTACGTGACCGGCGCCTCCGACTGGCGCTTTGATTCCACGCAGTATACTTACACCTACGCCTTAAACCATTATACCGACCAGCGCCGTTACTGGGTTCTGCTCGACGCCGGCGTAACGTCCGGATTGTCAATGCAGCCTGCGGCGGGATTGCCCCCCGCCGGCGACACCACGCTCACCGACAGCAAACAGTGGTTGCTCATAAAGCAGCCGCGCAGCGCTCCGCACGACCAGAATGGCAATCCTCTGGAAGGGACTTTTGAGTGGGTCATGGTCAATCTGCACACCGTTACGATGCACGCCGCGGACAGCATCCGGGACATATCCTTTAATTTTACCCAGCTCAACCCGCTCCTGCCGGTGCGCCTGCGCGTGCCGGCAACGTATCTCTTTAACGGTTCTTTCGCGGTTAACTTCGCGGGAACGCCCGTGTGCGCCAACTGCCTGGACAATACCTGGTATCCTGTTTTGCCGGACTCTCTTGCGCATCCGCGCGTTACGGTCACCTATACCTGCAACTCCGACACCGGCACCTTCGGGCTGCAGCAGGTGCAACTCACCTATTTTCAGCGTCTTGACATGACCGGACTCAAGAGCCTGACCGTTTTCTCGCCGGAGGTGATTGCGGGCAGGCCCGTTACGTATCGAATTACCGGGTTGCCCGGACAACTCGTGTATGTTTTTAAGATCCAAAATAACGAACAAGCAATAACGCTTCTTGATACAACCAGAGACTCGAGCCTTGCCTTTAACGATTTTGCCGGCCGGGGAATCCGCTATTTTGTTTGTACGGCGGAGGCCTTTCAGGCCGCGCCGCGCCTGTCGCCGTATCAGCGCCGGAGCGACGCCGCGACCGAGGTTTACAACCTGCATAATAGCGCTACGGACTGCGATTATCTGATCGTGACCCCGGCCGACTTTAAAACCCAGGCCCTGCGGCTGGCCGCCCATAAAAAATCGATAGGCCGGTTTTTATATCCAAAAGTCGTTGATATGGCCGACATCTACCGGGAATTCAGCGGCGGTATTCCCGATCGCGCCGCGCTGCGGAATTTCCTTGTTTTCGCCCATAAGGGGTGGAACAATTTCGGCGCCACCCGCACCTGCGATTATGTCGTGCTTATGGGGACCGGCCACTACGATTACAAAAATATCGTCGCCACGCGCACCAATTTTATTCCCTCCGCGGAATTCAACACCGACTGTTACGAAAGTTATTTCTCAGCCCTCGATTCGGGGTCGGGCGCGGCCGCGGCCGGCCTTTTCTTAGGGCGGCTGCCCTGCCAAACGGCGGCGGAGGCCGGCGTTATGGTTGACAAAATAATAGAAACGGAAAGTTTGCCCGCGGGGGCCGATTATTCCGCCTGGCGCGACCGTATGCTCCTGATCGCCGACGACGACCGTCAGGGGCCCGCGCTCGACGGCATCACGCATTATTTGTCCAGCGAACACATCGCCAGAGACATTCTGGCGCAAAATGGGGCGCTCGACCTGCGTAAGACCTATCTCTTTGATTACCCCTGGAACGACCAGTACGAAAAACCCGCCGTTAATCGCGCGATTGTCAACGCCTTCAACAACGGTCTTGCTTATGTCAATTACTTCGGCCATGGCGCCGATGTGCTCCTGGCGGACGAACACGTGTTTACGCTCGACGACGTGGCCGCGCTGCGCAACAGCGGCCAGTATCCGCTTTTCAGCGCGTTTTCCTGTTCGGTGGGGCGCTTCGACGATCCCGGCGCAAGCCACGTTTCGCTCTGCGAGGCCCTCTTAAAAGCCGCGCACGCCGGGGCCGTGGTCTGCCTCGCCAGCACGCGCGCGGCGTATCCCAC
>JAQUMP010000155.1 GCA_028718065.1 Chitinivibrionales bacterium
TTTGGGTCGTGGCATATACCTTTTTGCAAAGGGAATCCACATAGCCGTATTTTTGCGCCATAAGCGGCAGGGGCAGCAATTCCTTCATGAGGGCGGCGCGCGCCTTGAGTTCGCGCTTGGTTTCGGTAATGTAAAAACGCGAGAGCGTGGCGGTCACATACCACACCGCGCTGCCCAGCAGCACCAGGGTGATGCAGACAATTACAAAATAGAGTTTCCAGAAAAGGCGCAGGCGCGGCATGCTTATTCCTTGGTTTCCTTAAAGCGGTACCCGATACCGCGCACGGTCTCGATATAATTTCCCGATTCGCCCAGTTTTTTGCGCAGACCCACGATAACCACGTCGACGCTGCGGTCGATGACCGGGTAGTTGTCGCCGCGGACCGCTTCTACGATCTGGTAGCGCGTAAATACCCAACCGGGCCGGGCCGCCAGGAAATGAAGCACCTTAAATTCTAAAAAAGTCAAGGTAACCGATTCTCCTTTGACGATAACCTCATGACGGCCGGGATGGATTTTTAAATCATGGATCGCAATTGGAGCATCATCGGAGGCGGCCTGCTTAAGGTGGCGGCGCAGGACCGCGCGCAGCCGGGCGACCAACACGCGCGGGCTGAAGGGCTTGGTTATATAGTCGTCGGCGCCCAGTTCCAGCCCGGCGACGATATCGGATTCGTCGGTTTTGGCGGTTACCATAATCACCGGGATATGCCTGGTGGCGGCGTCGTTCTTTAAGGTTTTGCAGATTTCCAGGCCGTCAACGCCCGGCAGCATCAGATCGAGCAGGATGCAGGCGGGCGAATCCACGCGGGCCTTGCGCAGGGCGCTTTCGCCGTCCGGCGCGGCAATAACGTCGTAACCCTCTTTACGAAGGTTAATCGAAACCAGCTCCACGATATTACGGTCGTCTTCGACGATGAGAATGAGTTGTTTTGACATATTAAAAGATACCTAATGTCCGCATTTGCGGTCACCTCTTTAACGCCGCGCCCGGCTGCGCATGATGGAACGCACGATCAGCGCCGTAAAGTTGAGCGTAAAGGTGAGCAGCAGCAGCACCATGGTTGTGGCGAATTGAATGCCGGCGGTGGCGTCCACGTCCGTGGACTGTGTTGCCATTATGTAAACATGATATCCCAGTTCCATAAACTGGTCCGAGAGTTTTCCGGGCAGGTGCGGCAGAAAATAGGCCGCCCCGGTAAACAGGATCGGCGCCACCTCGCCCGCGCCGCGGCTCACCGCCAGGATCCCGCCGGTTAAGATGCCGGTCATGGAACCGGGCAAAACGATGCGCCGGATGGTTTGCCATTTTGTCGCGCCGAGGGCGAGGCTGGCTTCGCGCAAATCGCGCGGGATCGTTTTTATGGCTTCTTCCACGGAAACAATCACCACCGGCAGGGTCAGAAGCCCCATTGTCAAGCTTGCCCAGAGCAGGCAGGGCTGGCTCCAGCGCAACTCGCCGGCGGGCAGCAGGGCGCGGTCGAGATTGCGCCCCACGAATTCAATAAAAAATCCAAGCCCGAAGAGGCCGAAAACAATCGACGGAATGCCGGCCAGGGTATTCACCGCAAACCGGATAAAGCGCGCGAGGATTGATTGGGAACTTACATATTCGGCCAGGTAGATCGCGGTGATGGTCCCCACGGGGATGACCGCTATTGACATAGTAAGAACCATCAGAAACGTGCCGTAGATCGCCGGAAAAATCCCGCCGCTGGTCATGCCGTTGGTAGGCGCCTGCGTTATAAATTGCCAGGAGAAGGTGCCCCAGCCGCCATGGATAATCGTGACCATAACTATCACGACCATGGCGATAATGACCACGGCGCAGCCAAGCACCGCCGTAAAAAACATCCCGCCTTTAATGGCTTTGCTTGGTTTCATGCCGCGCCGGTAAACCGTTTCATGAGACGTTTACGGATAAAGAGTTCGGCGACCACATTTAAGCTAAACGAAACGCTAAAAAGCAGAAAGCCCAGGAAAAACAAAACATTGTAATGGGCATCGCCAAAAACGACTTCGGCCATTTCGGCGCCGATGGTGGCGGAAATAGTGCGCACCGGGCCGGTGATTCCGAGCGAGAGCAGCGCGGCATTGCCGGTGGCCATAAGCACGATCATGGTCTCGCCAAAGGCGCGGCCGAATCCGAGCAGCACCGCGGCGAATACGCCGGGAGTGGCCGCCGGTAATAAAACAAAGAGTGCCGTCTCCCATTTGCGGGCGCCGAGCGCAACGGAGGCTTCGGTAAATTGCTTTGGCAGCGCGGTAAGGGCGTCTTCGGTCAAGGTAAAAATTATGGGAATTACCGCCAGCGCCAGCGCGGCCCCGCCGGTGAGGGCGTTAAGGCGGTATTGCAAACCGAAAAGATGCTGAAAAAAGCTGGCCATAACGATCAGCGCAAAAAAACCGATGACCACCGAAGGAAACCCGGCCAGGATTTCGATCGCCGGCTTTATGATCTCTTTTGTCCAGCGCGGCGCGAAAACGGCCGTATAGAGGGCCGCCCCAATGGAAAGCGGCGTGGCGACCACTAAGGAAATAAGCGTTACTTTAAGACTTCCCAGAATAAGCGCGGCAATACCGTAGGTGGGATGGTTGCTTACGGGCATCCAGAAGGGGCTGGAAAAGAGTTTGGCAAGCGTGACGGCGGCGCCTGAGTCATCCGTAGCTTTGCCGATCAGCAACGGCGCCGCCTCACGCAGGACAAAAACGAAGATGAGTACGATAAAGGCCAGCGAGACAAACGCGATCGCTCTGATCGAAGTCTCGATAACCCATTCGCCCACGCGAATGGTATGCTTGCCTGTAAAGGTACTCATGATGGTATGATATTTTTCCTGTTAATTTTGACCTCACCTCTTTACCCCGGTTCTTCGCTCTCGCTCAGAACCGGGGTAAAGAGGAGAGGTTTACCTCTTTTTTCAATTCACCGGAAAATAGCCGACCTTGGAAACAATCTGCTGCCCCTCGGCGCTTAAGGTCCAGTCGATATAGGCCTTCATGGCGCCGGTGGGCTTGTTGCGCACGTACATATACAGATACCGGCTAATAGGATACGTACCCGCTTTTACCGTTTCGGCGTTGGGTTCATACGCGGGCGAACCGGCGTCTTTCTTTACTTTGGCCAGCTTGATTCCCTTGGCGTAGGCCGCGCCGCCGTAGCCGATGCCGTTGGGGTCCTTGGAAACCGCGTTCACCACGGCCGCGGTGCCCGGCAGCGTCTGCGTGGCGGGCGCATAGTCGCTGCCCTTTAAGACCACGTCACGGAAGTAAACATACGTCCCGGAGCTGTTTTCGCGTCCGTAAAGAATGATCTTTTCGTCTTTGCCGCCCACGTCTTTCCAATTGGTGATTTCGCCCGTGTAAATCGCCTTGAGCTGGTCGAGCGACAACTCATTGACCGGGTTGGACTCGTTCAGGTAAAGCGCAATGCCGTCCTTGGCACATTTGATTTCTACGCCGAGCGAATTGAAACGGGTCTTAAGTTTATCGATTTCGCTGTTTTTCATGGGACGGCTGGCGTCACAGATATCGGTTGTGCCATTGATGAGCGCCGATATGCCTACGCCCGAACCGCCGCCGGTTACCTGCACCGAAACGTCGGGGTGGGCGGCCATATAGCTTTCCGCCCAGCGTTGCGCCAGGATCACGATAGTGTCGGAGCCTTTAACGGTAATCACCTGTTTCTTTGCGGCGCCCATGCCGAAGAGCCCTATGAGCGCACACCCTGCAATGATTGAAAACTTTTTCATAAATTCTCCTTAAAAAAATGTTATTGAGTTGTCAGCGGTATTACGTGTATGGTCAATTAAAACTTGTACTGCACCCGGAATGTCAACACATTGTCGGTTATGTCGGTTTTGTATTTTGCCATGGCCCCGGTAACGTCGCTTGCCACGGTTTCATTCTTGGGCATTTCATAATAGAGAAGGAATTTTACATTCCCGTCCCAGTGATAAATCGCGCCGAAACCTATGGTCGTCCAGGCGATATCGCCGTCGCCAACGGCTTTATTGACGGCATCGGTGACAAAAGCGTTGTTGATTTTGCTTCCGGCAAGGTCCGTGTTGGGATCATACCAGTCGAACTTAAATACCAACTGCAAAGGCGTCATGATGTTCTGGACATAGTAAATATATCCGCCGGCAAAATTCCTTTCGTAAAGAGATCCATTTGGAGAGGCGGCCGCTGCCGGAATATAGGGAGCGCTGGTTTTATCGCCGGGATTTTTTCCCGCGATATATTCGCCGCGCAGCGTCATGCCGCCGATGAAAGGAACGTCATAATAAAATTGCGCATCGCCACCCAAATATTGGCGATCATAATTAACATTTTTTGTCCCGGTAGTTTTTACAAAATTGCCGCCGCTCATTTCGTATTCAACACCCGTACCGCCAGTAGTGTCGGTGTTGGTCACTTTGCCGACATAAGCCGAAAACCCACCATCTAACTCAATCCCGGCCTCTTTCATAGGCAATTTAATACCAAGACGACCGATTGCGTCTTTATTATCATCGTTCTCGATAGCGACATAATCCGGTTTTGTACCGTTGAATGCACCCGCCGACAGGGTGAACATCGATAATGGACCTTCGGGCGCCGCCATATCAACCGATGCTCCGATTTCATACTCCCCGGGGAATAATGTTTGAATGATCCGGGACATTTCCGGTGATTCGCGGTCGCCCGATGAGAGCGGGAGTTCAAACCCGAACGGCCGCATGTGCACACCGGCATTAAGTGCGAATGTTTTTAGCCACGGTTCTTTTACTGCAAGATACACCTCTTTTATCACCGCCAAACCGCCCGTACCATTTCCGGGAGTAAGGTCGAGCTGCAAGACGTACTTTGACCAACTATTATCATAGGTTGTTTTTAAACGGCCGCGACGAACCTGGAAACGGTCCTGCACGCCTATGCCGAAACTGCCCGGCCCGCCCATGCTTTTATTGGTGGAAATGCCCATGGTATCGCCATACTGAAACTGCGACTGGATATAGCCGCTTATTTTTAATTTTGCCAAACCGTCAACCGTTGCTTTTGTCGCAAGATAATCTTCGTTGATGCCATCCACCTGTCCTTGGACTTTGTCAACCTTTTCCGTTATCGAGACGGTGTCTTTCTTTGCAGTATCCTGCTGTGCGAATGCCTGGTAAGGCAGGAGCAGACCTGCGGAAATAAGTAGGGCTGCCGTGTATCGATTCATTTTAAACTCCTTGTTTTGAACTTTTTTGCATTTTCAATTTAATTTTAACGAACACTGATCTTTTCCGTTGCGTCTTTTTAGCTATTCCTTATTATTATTGGGATAGGCCCTCCTTCCAATCATCGCAACGCCGTTTAAAATATCGCTAATCAACATTGCGCGATTATTTGAATTTTGTTAGGATTGTGTTAGCGCCGCTCGTTTTCTTTAAAAATCAAAAGTTTAAAATTCTAATCGTGTTTGTGATTTTTTCAGGACGACTAAAAAATCGCCCAAGGCGGTTTGGTGATTATGTGGAGATTGTTAGAAGTTTGTTATGGCAGGCGTTTTAAGGGAATAGTTACCAAAGAAAGCGAAATATTAACATGAAAAGAGACTGGACCTTATAATTTTTTATTGTGGATATTTATTATTATTCCGTAGGGGCGATCCCTTGCGGTGGCCCTTGGTTTGTTTAACAAAAAATGCACGCATTCGCGCGAGGCGAGGGGCTGCAAGTTGAACTGCCGCTCATGGCCGACCACTGCCGAAAAATCGTGCGCGACGCGCTTAAAAGTTTTTTTACAAGGATGTCCATCTTAACCGAATTTTAATGCAAAGCACAAATTTCCCTAACCTTGCCGGGCTATTTTTACTACAACTTTAACCAAGGAAAATTAAAATGGACAGCATGAACAAAGTCGCGGAACCGCGGAAGGATTTAAATTTTGAATTGGACCCGGCCAGGGGACATATTCGCGGTAAAATTACGGACACCGATAAAAATGGAATTGATGCGAGTCTGATTTTGATCCGGGAGATCAGCGAAAGCACGTTTTCCGATGCCCAGGGAAATTTTGTTTTAATAAATATTCCGCCCGCCTTTTATACGCTGGTTATTGAACATGAGGAATATGCGCCGCTGGTAATCAACGATCTGCCGATTTTTCTCGGCGATAATCCGGGGCGTGTTTTTGTGTTGCGCCCGTGCGTTATTCCCGATGATTTACATTAGGCAAGGACCCCCGTTATGAACAACATCAAACTTCCTTTACCGGAATACAATCCGCTGTGGATCGTTTTTTCATCGGAAATTTCGCCGCAAAGTGAAAAGCTTGAAGTAATAAAATTAGAAGTAGTAACTAAAAAAGACCCCATTACAAAAGAGCACGATAACGATCGAAGCCCTGAGGATAATTTAAAAGACCCGGCTTCTTTCTTGACTTACTCAACAAAATGGGCCTACCGACCGAAACCAGACTTGAGCAAACTCCGCCCGAACTGGAAGCCGTAGCGGCGCACGAGGCAATGCCGGAGTCTGATCTTAAAATAGAACCTTATATTTTATTGCCAAAATCCCCATAACAAACACCTAACACAAGTCTTATCCTTCCAGAACGGTAATGGCCGATATTATTAGATGTAAAGGCCACCATTTTCAAAGGAGCGCGTATGGCACGGGCGGACCTGCATGTTCATTCCTGTTTTTCGGACCACCCTTCCGAATGGTTTTTGCAGCGTCTTGGCGCGCGCGAATCGTACATTGAGCCGGAGGCCGTGTATGCCGCCGCCAAAAACGAAGGAATGGATTTTGTAACTCTTACCGACCATAACTGCATCGACGGCGTCCTGCACCTTAAAGAGCGCCACCCCGGCGACGTGTTTACCGGCGTGGAGGTGACGGCCTATTTTCCGGAAGACGGCGCCAAAATCCATGTTCTGATCTGGGGATTGACAAAAGAGCAGTTCAAGGAGATCGACAAAATCAGGACCAATCTTTACGATCTGCAACGATTTCTCGTTGAGCAGGGCCTGGCGCATGCCGTGGCGCACGCGACCTTTTCGATAAACCGCCGGCTCTGCCTGGAGCATATCGAACGGCTCTTCGTGCTGTTCGATAACTTTGAGACCATCAACGGCAGCCGCAGCCGCGTGAGCAACGAAAACCTGGCGCAGGTCCTTGCCGCGCTCACGCCCGAGCACCTTCAGGACCTTGCCGAAAAATATTTTTTAAGCATGTCTCCGGACCAACCCCATTGCAAAGGGTTCGTGGGCGGGAGCGACGATCATAGCGGACTCTTTACCGGTAAAACGTTTACAAAAGCGGAAGCGGCGAACGCGGACGAGTTTCTGGCCCGCATCAAGCAAAAACAGACCATGCCCGAGGGCCGGCATAACGATTACCAGGGGCTGGCCTTTGCCATTTACAAAGTGGCCTACGATTTTTACAAATCGCGCAGCGCTTTAAGCCCGTCGCTCTTCGACGCCATCAACGGCCTTATCTTCGACGGGCGTCCCATCGGCATGAAAAATAAATTTTTTAT
>JAQUMP010000156.1 GCA_028718065.1 Chitinivibrionales bacterium
GGAGCAATCGAAGGCTCGGTGCATATTCAGGCGGATTCGATAACAAAAACCGCCTCGTTTTTTTTGAAAGAGAGTGTCCGTGCATCTGTCAAGGCCGATGCCGTCATTGGTGGGAATTTACGGAAACCCGATATTTCGGCGATTGTCCAAATCGGCCCCTGGTCGTACGGCAAATTTCAGGCCGATACTATTTTTGCAAATTGCCGGTATAACGGCCAAAGCTTGCAATGGCAATCATTATTTGTCAAGCGCGGCGCCGCTTCTCTTACCTGCGACGGCGCCCTTTCCCGGGCAGGGCGCACCGGACCGCTTAATGCCGAATGTAAATTTTCTCTGGATTACGCCAACCCAAACGACCCCCTTATCTCCGCAACCGGCGATTTGGCGCTTGCCGATACCATCGCAACCGCAAGAATAATTGCCGGTCTCAAGGGGATAGAAATGCCGCTTACCATCACGGCGCATATCCCCGTGGCATTGTCCCAACGTTCCCGGGGCGGCGCCGCCCTGCGCGATGGCGCGGTGGTTACGATAAATGGCGATTCGATTCCCAGTGGGATCTTGATACATGCGTTTGTTCCGTCGGTTACGGCGCAGGGAACCATAAGCCTTAACGGCTCACTCATAAAAACCAAGGGCGCATGGAACCTTGCGTGCAGCACCCATATTGTAAATAACCGGTTAACGCTGAACCGGGACAAAATCAAGGCAGGCAGGGCGCTGCTTGACCTGCGCATTACCGGAGCGCTGCTGCACCCTGCGGCGCGATTTACGCTCAGCGGCGATTCACTGGAATATCGGGGCAACCTTATAAGCGCCTATTCGGGCAGAGGATCCATCCAGAACAATATGGCATGGCTGGACACGTTGCAGGTATTCAGCGGCGGCGGCGAGGCGGGGTTGAGCGCCAGGGCGCCGCTAAACTGGAAAAACGGCTTTACTTTTAATAATAACGGCCGTATTTCGGCGACAATCGGCGCCATGCCCTTGAGCGTTATGCAGCCAATTTTACCCGAGGCGGTAACAATAACGAAAGGAGTAATTTCCGGCCGGGTCGAGGCGACCGGAAACGAGACCGGCCTGCCGCAGGTAACGGGCACGCTTGCGTTGAGAAATGGAGAAGGATACATTTACGAATGCGATAAACCGCTCGGCCCAATTTCGGCCGACCTTGATTTTAGAAACGATTCGATGATCTTGCGTAACCTTCGCGCCGACCTGGGCGGCGGGCGTGTCGCCGGCAGCGGCTGGGCAGCGCTGAATGCAAAGGGCATCACCGGCGCCCATGGGGTTATAAGCCTTGATGACGCGCACCTGGCCGGCTGCTATGAAAATCTTGACTTGGGCATTCAGAGGGCACGGATTGATTTTGCCAGGGATTCGCTGACCACCATCACCCTGAATGCCGTGCTGGCGGAGACGCGCTTTACCCAGGACTTTTCCCTGATCGACCTCGCGCAGCAAATCAAGAAAAAGGCCCCGCAAAGGCCGCGACCGCCCAACCCTCTGTGGAGCAAGGTCGTCTTGCATCTTGCCGTGGACCTCAACGGCAAATTGTCCTTTGATTCGAACCTGGGCCGGATGCTCGTTGACGGAACGGTATCGGTCTCCGGCAGGGCGGACAAGCCCGAAATTTCCGGGCAATTTGCGCTTTTAAACGGGTTCGTTTATTATCTCGACCGAAAATTTACCATTACGCAAGGCGCGATCAGGCAATACGATCCGCTGCTGCTGAACCCTTCGCTCGATATTACGGCCACCGCGCCGGTTTCCTGGTATCCGCCCCAGGGCGGCAAGGAGGATTACGACATTACGCTCCGGATCACGGGCGACCTTGCCAATCCCGTGGTCGCCTTGTCGGCCGTGCCCTCGCTGCCGCAGCCGCAGATCATTTCTTTGTTGACATTCGGCACAATCCAGACGGGATTGGGCGCCACGGATCTATCGTCGCGGAGCGGGTCGCTGCTCAGCCAGCAGCTGGCCGGGTTCGGCACCCGCAGATTGGCGCGGATCCTTAATGTGGAAAGCGTGGACCTGTATGGCAACGTATTCGGTCCCGCTTCCGCCGGACCGCAGCTTTCGGTGACCAAACAGGTTTCGTCACGGGTCTCCCTTACGTATCAGACGGCGCTTTCGTCGCTCGGTCAGCAGATGGTGCTGGTTTCCTACCGGCTCCTGTCGTTTTTGTACCTGGAAGCCCAGACCGATCAGCAAGCCCAGGGCGGCATCGACCTTAAGTTCCGGGTAAGCCGATGAGCAGAACCACCCTCGTGCCGTGCCTGATAATCGTTGCCGTAATTTGCGCCACGGCAGCCGAAAACCGCGGCAAGGCACGCCCGTGGCTCGTGAAGTCCGTTCATTTTACCGGGAATACGTATATATCTTCGGCGGACCTTCTCAGCGGAATGGACACCAGGCCCAGCGGCCTCTTTCATGCCGTAAAGTTTTCGCCATCCCTGCTCAATGCCGACCTGGAAGAAATCGCCTCGTTGTATCGCGACAAGGGCTTTCTTGACATTTCAGTAAAGGCCGGCGACATCAGCCGCGAACAGGCCTCACGCCGGGTAACGGTTTCCATCGTTATAAACGAAGGAGCGCAGACGTGCATCGATTCGGCGGCAATAAGGGGCGCGACGCCGTTCGACGAAGCGGCGCTCAAGCGTTTTATCGCATCAAAAGCACACGCGCCCTATTCCGCGGCGGGGCTTTTATACGACCAGCAGACGCTGCGCGACAGTCTGGCCGCCCGTGGTTACGCGCTCGGCGCCGTTGACAGAATCGACAGCGTCGATTCTGTTGCGCATCGGGCGACCGTTACCTTTGTCATCGATCAGGGGCCGCCGGTTTTATCCGGTCCGCTGGTAGTAAACGGCGCTAAAAAACTGCATCCGGTCATTATTAAACGGGGCGTAACGTTTGCCCCGGGAGACACCGTTACCACCGCCAAAATCCAACGGTCGATGCGCCAACTTTACGAAACGGGCATGTTTAAATACGTGCAGATTAGCATACCGGTCGCCGACTCGGCCCAGGCGCGGCGGAGCAGCGGTTCCCTCTCGCTGCCGGTCCTGGTCAACATAGAGGAATCGGATTTTTACCGGCTCCAAGGCGGCGTGGGCTATGGCACCTACGAAGGCGTACGATTGTCGCTGCAAACCTCCTATGGCAACGTGCTGGGGTTGGGCCGGACCATCGCTCTTGACGGAAAATATTCCCGGCTTATTCAAGGCCTGCACCTTACCTATGCCGTGCCGTGGCTTTTTTTATTGCCCCCGTCGGCCGCGGTGGAACTGTTCGGCGAACACCATAACGAGGTCACTTTTACGGGCTATCTGGAAGGATCCACCTGGTCGCTTTTTGCCAAGACTCCCTGGAACCTCGGCTACCGGGTGTTTACCACCTTTGAATGGGTCCAGGGCGTGGCAATACAGCCGCAGGAATCCACGTTCACCTCCATGATTCCCGGCAACAATACCCAGAGCTTCGGCGTTGGATTTACTTATGATATTCGGGACAATATTTTGGATGCCTCAAAAGGTCTTTTTCTTACCACCGATGCGGAAGTCGCGGGTCTGATCGGCGCCGGAACCAACCATTTTTATAAAGTAATGGCGGACCTGCGGGGATATTATCCTCTGGCGCATTTTCTCGATGCGGCCTGCGCCGCCACCGCCGCTTACATCAACGGTTACGGCGTCGATAAAAACGTGGTCCCGCCGCAGGAGCTGCTTTATGCCGGAAGTCAAACAATCCGGCCGGTGCGCGGGTATGCGCCGGGCGGCGTGGGCGACGCCGTGGGCGGCAGGCTTGCCCTGGTACTAACTATAATGGAATTGCGCTTTGCAATTGCGAAGTGGCTTAAAATCGCCGGGTTTGCAGACGCGGGATATGTATGGACTGCCGCGCCGCTCTTCTCCGCGCGCGACCTGCGCTTTACCGCCGGCCCGGGCATCCGCATCCGTACGCCGGTGGGGTTTTTAAGCGCGGACATGGGTGTGCGCTTAAACGGCCCCACCAAAGGCAACACCGGCTTTTCGGTGAGTATCGGCGAACCGTTTTAAAGGCCTTGCTGCCCGGCATAATGATTGCTTCCATTATAGGTAGACTATCTTGTTCAATCGGCAGAAGGTTATTAAAAAGGAAAAAACCATGGAACATCTGCGAAAGCTGCTGATAATATGCGGTTTGTTCCGGGGCGTGGTCATTTTACTCTACGTCAAGATAAAACGCTACCGTGCCCAACGGGCGCGTTAGACACGGCCTTTCGGGCCGATCACGATCTCCACAAAATGCTCCTGCTGATCATCGCTTAAAATCACGGTCCGATTTTCCTGTTCGACTCCGTCAACGGTCACGTGCAGCTCCCCGTCCGGTTTGGCCTGATGAAATTCGCAATGGTAAACGGTTTCCCTGAAACGGTAATGCACCGTAAAATGCTCCCACTCGGCGGGAATGCAGGGCTTAAAGGAGAGCGTATTTGCTTTCAATTGCAGGCCCAGAACCGACTCCAGGATGAGCCGATACATCCAGCCGGCGGAACCCGTGTACCACGTCCAACCGCCCTGCCCGGCATGCGGCTCCGATCCGTAAATATCGGCCGCCATGACATACGGCTCCACGCGGTAGAGGCCGGCGCTCCGCGGGGTTAAACTATGGTTAATGGGATTAATCAGGGCGATCAGCTCCTTTACACGCTGCGTTTCACCCATTAGGGCAAAAGCCATGATAGCCCAGATGGCCCCATGCGTATATTGCCCCCCGTTTTCCCGCACGCCGGGAACATAGCCTTTAATGTATCCGGGTTCCAAGGCGGACTTGTTAAACGGCGGATCCAGGAGCTTTATTATTCCGCTGCGGGAATCAATCAGGATGCGCGCGAGATATTGCATGGCGCTTTGGGTATGTTCGGCGGGGGCGGCCCCGGACAAAACCGACCAGCTTTGCACCACGCCGTCGATTTTGCATTCCTCATTTTGTAAAGAACCCAACGGTGTGCCGTCGTCAAAAAAGGCGCGGGCGTACCATTGTCCGTCCCACCCTTCGGATTCTATCTTTTCACGCAGACGCAGCATTTCCCGGGAGCACAAATCGGCAAAGGCGGTATCGTCGCGCAGGCGCGCCAGGGGAATGAATTGCTCAAGCACGGCATACAGAAAAAAGGCCAGCCAAACGCTTTCGCCTTCGCCTTTAATACCAACCAGATTCATGCCGTCGTTCCAGTCGCCGCTGCCCATAAGGGGCAGTCCGTGCCGGCCGAATTGCAACGCATGCAGAATTGAACGCTTGCCGTGTTCGTACAGGGTCGTTTTTTCCGGCGAGCGCGCCGGAAGATCGTAGAACGACTCTTCATCGGCGTTCAACCGGCGGGATTCGAGAAAGTGCACGCTCTCGTCCAGCACGCCGTTGTCGCCGGTACGCGCGACATAATCGCCCATGACAAAAGGCAGCCAGAGATAATCGTCGGAAATTTTCGTGCGCACGCCGCGCCCGGCGGGCGGGTGCCACCAGTGCTGGACATCGCCTTCGGTAAATTGACGCGAAGCGCACAGCAGCAGGTGATCGCGCGCCAGGTCCGGCCGGGTATGCAAAAGCGCCATAACGTCCTGGAGCTGATCGCGGAACCCGAAGGCGCCGCCCGATTGATAAAAGCCGCTGCGGCCCCACAGGCGGGCCGCCATGGTCTGGTAAATAAGCCAGCCGTTGGTTAAAAGGTCCAGGCTTTTGTCCGGGGTCCGGATATTCACGGCGCCCAGGGTATGGTTCCAATAGTTCCAGACGCGGTCGCGCGCGTCAAACGCGGCTTGTAAACCTGAAAAGCGCCGTACCAGGGTGCGGGCCTCCTCAATATCATGGCCCACTCCAAGGATAAAAACAATCTCCTTTTCCTTGCCCGGCTCCAGGTCGAAATAAGCCTGGATCGCCGCGGCGGGATCAAGGCCCACGCCAACCTTGCCGGACAGGCGCACCCGATGCAGGGCCGCCGGATCGGCAAGGGTCCCATTGCGGCCGATGAACTCGGTGCGGTCCCCGCTGATGCTGCGATCGACCTCGCTGGCCTCAAAGAAAACCACGCGCCCCGCAAACTCGGTGCTAAAGGGGTTGCTGGCCAAGAGCGCCCCGGTTTTGGAATCGATCCCGGTGCGTACATGCATGGCCGTTTTACTCCGGTCTTCCCCTAAAACCAATTCCAAAAAAAGCGTGGCCGATACGCGCCGGGGAGCGGCCGCGTCGTTGCGCACCTTGAGCAGCCAGAACTTGACAGGCGCCTCGATGTCCGCATAGATCCACAATTCGGATTTAAGGAGGTACTGGCTATACTCAAAAACGCTATAACCGAACCCATGGCGGTTTAAATAATCCCCGTTCCCGGGCGCGGGCAGAGGCATGGCCGACCAGAATTTGGCGGACTCCTCATCGCGCACATACAGGGCCTCGCCGCTGCGGTCGCAAACCGGATCATTATACCATGGCGTCAACCTGAACTCATGCGCATTTTCGAACCAGGTATAACCGCCGCTTTGGCTGATAACCGACCCCAGTTGCGCATTGGCAACCACATTTACCCAGGGCATAGGGGTAGGGTTTGCGGGCTTAATTTGAATGATATATTCCCTGCCGTCCCGGGTAAAACCGCCCCAGCCGTTAAAAAACAACAGGTTCTCCTGGGAAAAATTTTCCGGCGCGGGATCGCTGCGCTCCAGTCGTCGCGGGGTGTAAAGCTGCGGGATCGTGGTTTCGGTCCGCAGCGCGCGTTGCACCTGGTAGCCGAGCGTACCGCCGCTGTCCGTAAAAACGACCCGGGCGGCGGCCAGCATAAGGACCTGGTCTTCGTCCGACATTTGGTCGGGATGCCGCAAAAATACGCCCCCGGTTTTATCGTAGAGAGAAGCTTCGGGGCCCGCGGCGATCAGACCGACGATCCGGTCGTTTAAAACCTGCCGGTAGCCCGTGCGCTCTTCGTTCCAAATCACTAAGTCGACCGCCAGTCCCTTTAAGCGCCAATAGGCGTGCGCCTGGATCAGTTTGGCGACCAGGTCGATGGCGGATGAATCGGCGATGCGCACCAAGACAATGGGCAAGTCGCCGGAAATACTATAGGCCCATAAAGCCGATTGGCCGCGCGTGTTTTTAAGCAGCATCGCCGGATTGGCGCGGCGATAAAGGCTGGCATAAATAATCGAACCGGCAAGCCTGCCGTACAATTGGGCGTCCGCTTCCGTGGCATTAAGCTGCCGCAGCACCACTTTTGCATGGATCTGCGCCAGATCGAAAACACGGTCCGCCAGTTGCCGGTCTTGGTATTTGTCAATGAGCGCTTCCGCTTCCGGGCGGGTGGGCGCCACGCCCGAAATATAGCCAACGGTAATACTTTCTCCCGCCACAAGCGTAAGGCGGCAACGGATGGCCACAATCGGGTCCAACACCGGTCCCTCGCCGCCGCCCAGCGGCCCCGC